>DAIETC010000122.1 GCA_027345905.1 Kineosporiaceae bacterium
ACGGTCGCCGTCGGCGATCGTCCGGACGCCGGCCTCCTCGCTGAGCACCACCGCCTGGCGCACCTGCGCGCCTGCCGTCGCCAGCGCGCGCAGCACGCCGGACGGGTCGGCCCCACGAAGTGCCTGCGCGTCGTCCAGCAGCTGCTCGTCGACCGGCCGGCTCACCTCAGGCCTGCGGCGGCGGCGTCGCCCCAGGTGCACGCGCCTCGTCGACGAGCAGCACCGGGATCCCGTCGTCCAGGCGGTAGGCCAGGCCACACTCGGGCGAGACGCACACCAGCTCGGGGCCGCCGCCGGGGCCCGTGCCGTCGGCCAGTTCGGCGTGGCACTGGGGGCAGCGCAAGATCTCGCGCAGCCATGGCTCAATGCCGCTCATGCGGGCCTCCGGGTCGGTACTCAGGGTCGGTGGTCAGGGCCGGTGCGGTGGTCAGGGTCGGTGGTGTGGGTCAGGCCCGGATGATAGCCAGGGCCCGGTCGCGCACCTGCGTCATGGTGGCCTCGTCGGCCGCCTCGACGTTCAGGCGCAGCAGCGGCTCGGTGTTGCTGGCCCGCAGGTTCAGCCACCACTGCGGGCGCCCGTCCGGCTGGTCCAGCGTCAGCGTGGTGCCGTCCAGCTCGTCGACGGCCACCCCCGCCGCCTCGAAGTGCGCCCGGACGGCGGCGGTGCGCTCCAGCGCGTCGGGCACGGTGGAGTTGATCTCACCGGAGGCGACATAGCGTTCGTAGCGCGCCGTCAGCGCGGACAGGGGCCGGTCCTGCTCGCCCAGTGCCGCCAGGACGTGCATCGCGGCAAGCATGCCGGTGTCGGCGTACCAGAAGTCCCGAAAGTAGTAGTGCGCCGAGTGCTCGCCGCCGAAGACGGCCCGCTCGGCGGCCATCTGCGCCTTGATGAACGAGTGCCCGACCCGGGTGCGCACGGGCGTTCCCCCAGCCTCGAGGATGGTCTCGGGGACGGCGCGGGAGCTGATCAGGTTGTGGATGACGACGGGGTCGCGGCCGGCGGCGCGTTCCTTGGCGATCTCGCGCGCGGCCACCAGCGCCGTGACCGCGCTGGGGCTGACCGCGGCGCCGCGCTCGTCAATGACGAAGCAGCGGTCGGCGTCGCCGTCGAAGGCCAGCCCGATGTCCGCCCGGTGCTGGAGCACGGCGCGCTGCAGGTCCACCAGGTTGGCCGGCTCCAGGGGGTTCGCCTCGTGGTTCGGGAACGTCCCGTCCAGCTCGAAGTAGAGCGGGATGATCTGCAGCGGCAGGGCGGCCAGGCCGGCGCCCTGCTCGAGCACGGCCGGCACCGTGAAGCCCCCCATCCCGTTGCCGGCGTCGACGACGACGCGAAGCGGCCGGATGCCCGACAGGTCGACCAGCCCGCGCAGGTGTGCGGCGTAGCCGGCGAGCACGTCCCGTTCGCCGACCGTGCCGCTCTTGCCCAAGCGCGGCAGGCCCTCGTCCAGGTAGCGCTCGGCGAGGTCGCGGACCTCACCCAGCCCAGTGTCCTGCCCCACCGGCCGGGCGCCGGCCCGGCACAGCTTGATCCCGTTGTACTGGGCGGGGTTGTGGCTGGCGGTGAACATGGCACCCGGGACGTCCAACGCGCCCGAGGCGTAGTACAGGCCGTCCGTCGAGCACAGCCCGATCATCGTGACGTCGCCGCCCTGCGAGCTGACCCCCTGCGCGAACGCCTGCGCAAGGCCGGGTGAGGAAGCTCGCATGTCGTGGCCGACGACGACGCGTCGAAGGCCGGACTCGGCGTCCAGGTCGTCGACCCCGACCACATGGGCGAACGCGGCCCCGAGCGCGCGGGCCACGTCCTCGTCCCACTGGTCCGGCACCACCCCACGCACGTCGTAGGCCTTGACCAAGGCGGCAAGGCTCGGCACGGCGCGGCTCCGGTCCAGAAGGTGGCGCACTGGTGCGCGCCGGCTGGTGCCAGGGTAACGGCAGTGGCGGCGGCCTTCGCCTGCGGCTCAGCCGGTCTTGCGGGTGCGCTCCAAGACGTCCGTGACGGCCAGCTCAAGCCCCTCGTGGGTCCAGCTGCGGTGCGCGCAGACCCGGCAGGACACGAAGTCCACGGCGCTGCCGTCGGTCAGGCTCATCGACAGCGCCGTCACCCGGGTTGCCCCGCAGGCTAGGCAGGTCACCGCGTGGCGGGACTGGCGCTGAGTGAGCGAACCGAGCGGGATGCCCGAGCGGGTCAGGGTGGCGGAGCGGGCCATGAGGGACCTTTCGATGAGGCCGTTGAAGCCGGGAGAACGCGATAGGCATGGCATCGGTCGCGGGTTGGGTAACCTTTAATCAACGGTGTGTCGCGACATTTCGGACATCCAGTCAAGGAGCGGCCTCAGTGCCGGTCAGGGGTGAGTCAGTGCCGGTCAGGGTGAGTCAGTGCCGGTCGGGGTCCTGCAGCACCCGTAGATGCCCGCGGCGGCCGAGCTCGACGGTGCGTGCAGGGACCTGGCTCAGGGTCGGGCGGCCCGCCTCGCGCACCGCGTCCGCCAGGGCCAGCAGGTCGTCTTGGCTGGGACCGCTCGGCTCGGCGACCTCGGCCAGCCGCATCACGTCCCAGCCCCGCGGCGCGGTCAGCCGCTCGGCGTGCACGGCACACAGGTCGTAGCAGTGCGGTTCGGCGTACGTGGCCAGTGGGCCGAGGACCGCGGTGGAGTCGGCGTACACGTAGGTCAGCGTCGCCACGGCCGGGCGCGCACAAGCGGCGCGGGTGCAGCACCTAGGACTCACATCAGCGGACGCTACCCGCCGGCGACGACACCGTGGAGCATTGGCCGCACCAGCGCCCCCGTGTCGGCGCCCAGCCGAGCGCCGGCTGGTCGTAGGCTGCAGCGATGCTGCGCAGTCGCCCCGTCCCGCCGGCCAGGCCGCGCCGCCGTGAGCGACACGGCCGCGGGCTTCGCGGCGTCCTGGCCCCGGCATCCCTACCCGGGCACCGCACCCGGGCCCAGCAGTTCGACGACCTGGTCCTCGACACGGTCGAACGGCTCGATGCGCGTTGGGCGGCCCAGCTGGAGGGCGTCGAGTTCGCCGTCGAGCCGGTCCCCCCGAGCGACCCGGCCCCCTGGGAGCACGGCGAGGTGCCCCTGGCTCGTCTGTTCCCGGCCAGCGGCTCCCTGGCGTCCCGCATCGTGCTGTACCGCCGTCCGATCCAGACCCGGGCGGCCGAACGCTTCCTGCTCGCGCCGTTGGTGCACGAGGTCGTGGTCGAGCAGGTCGCGCACCTGCTCGGCGTCGAGCCCTGCACGGTCGACCCCACCTTGGGCGAGGACTAGCGCAAGCCGAGCGCCGGGCTATCCGGCGGGGCGGACCACGGGTACCACCTCGGTGGTGGGCAGGTCGGTGAGCGCGGCGGCGGCGATCAACCGGCCGTCGGGGAGCTTGAACGTCAGGGTCCGCGCCGCGACCACCGGGCCGGAGCCGGGGACCGACCGCAGCCAGGCGCTTTGTGCCGACGCGAGCACGGTGATCGTGCTGTGCCCGCCGGGCACCCGCAACGTCTGGGTCTGCTGGGTGCCGTCGGCCGCGACGCTGATGACGTCGACAGTGGCGTCCGCGCCCGGGGCGGTGAGCTCGACCGTGGTCGACCAGGGTCGCTGCGAGCGCACCGCGGCCAACCCGGTGAGCATGTGCAACGGACGTGCGGAGGCGAGCCAGGCCAGGTCTGCCGGGCCCGCACCGCCGCTGGCCCGCTCGACCATTCCGCCGCCGACCACCGGTACGTCGGTGCGGACCTGCGCGCCGTAGGTTCCGGCGGGCAGGCCGGTGAGGTCGACGTCGAGGGTCCCGCCGGCCGGGACGCGCACCGCGGCTCCGCCGGGCGGGTCGACGGGACCGTTGGGGCCGAACAGGCGCACCTCGCCAACCGCCTCCGCGTCACCTGGGACCGCCAGGCGCAGCAGCGCGCGCCCGGCGATGGTGAGCCCCGGGACCAGCACCTGCCGGGCGGGCGCGGCGGCCGGCGCCACGTCGTCCGTGCCCATCGGGGTGGTGCCGGTCAGTCGGGCGTCGTGCAGCGTCGCGGTGACGGCCCCGCCTGTGGTGCGCACGTGCACGACGGGTGAGCGCACCCCGGGCGCGAGCGCGTCCAGCAGCAGCACGACCCGGGAGCGGCCGGGCACCGCGACCGTGCTGCCTGGCGCCGGGGGGACCGGTCCGCTTGCCGACAGGACGTCGACCCGCACCTCGACCGGGTTGGCCGCGGGGTTGGCCAGGACGAGGCGGCCACGGCGACCTTGCTGTCCGCCCCCACCGACCAGCCAGGTGTCGGTCGTCGGTGCCGTGCAGGTCACGGTCGTCAGGCCGCGCAGGTCGCCGGACGTGCTGAGGGTCGTCTGCTCGGCCGTCAGGCCGGGTGCCATGGCGCCCGTGGCCGAGACGACCGCAGCCGCTGGCAGGTGCAGGTCGCCCCGCTGGCGCCGCGGGTCCGCGTCAGCCGCGATGACGGTGTCCGCCCGGCCCCTGGGGGCGGCGGGCAGCAGCGCGGCCCGCAGCGCCCCACCGGGGCCCTGGTGAGCGCCGACCAGCCCCGTAGGCGGCGCCGCCGCGACCAGCGAGGGGGTGCCGGCCAGCACCTGCT
>DAIETC010000143.1 GCA_027345905.1 Kineosporiaceae bacterium
CGCCTCACCGGCCATTGAGTGGGCGTCGTAACGGCGGGCAGAAGTCCGCGCGCCAACCAGGCCTGAGCACGCCGCGCCGACCGCCGAGCGACTTCTGCCCGCCGTTGTGGCGGCAGGGGCGACTATGAGACCCAGGAGCGCACCTGGAAGGACAGCGCCCACTGGTACCAGCGCACCGTCGCCGCCAACGCCATACCTACTGGCTGACCGCCTCCGCTTGGAGCTCAGTGGCCGCGCAGCACCGGGGCAAGCGCATCCAGGACCGTCGGGTCCTCAATCGTGCTAGGCACGTTGGGCGTCTTGCCATCGGCGATCTCGCGCATCGTCTTGCGCAGCACCTTGCCCGACCGAGTCTTGGGCAGCGCCGCAACGACGTCCACCTGGCGCAGGGCAGCGACCGCTCCGACCTCGTCCCGGACGCGTTGGACACACTGCGCCACAATGGTTTCTGGGTCCAGATCGACACCTGACTTCAGGACGACCAAGGCGCGGGGCACCTGGCCCTTCAGGTCGTCATGCACGCCGATCACCGCACACTCGGCGACTGCCGGATGACCACACAAGGCGGCCTCCAACGAGCCGGTCGACAAGCGGTGCCCTGCCACGTTCAGGACGTCGTCGGTACGCCCCATGACGTACACGTACCCGTCCTCGTCGACGTAGCCTCCGTCGCCGGTGCTGTAGTACCCCTCGAATGCCGACAGGTACGACGAGACATAGCGCTCGTCGTCCTGCCACAGGGTGGGCAACGTGCCCGGCGGCATCGGCAGCCGCAGGCAGATCGAGCCATCCACCCCCGGCGCCACAGGGGTTCCGCGCTCATCGAGCACCTGCACGTCGTAGCCCGGCATGGGCACCGTGGGCGACCCGGGCTTGATCGGCAGCGGGTCCAGCCCACGCGGGTTGGCGCAGATCGGCCAGCCGGACTCGGTCTGCCACCAGTTGTCGATGACCGGCACGCCGAGCCGGTCGACGGCCCACTGGTAGGTGTCTGGGTCGAGTCGCTCCCCTGCCAGGAACAGCGTGCGCAGCGAGGACGTGTCGTGCGCAGCCAGCAGGACGCCGTCCGGGTCCTCCTTCTTGATGGCGCGGATCGCCGTCGGCGCGGTGAACAAGGCGGCGACGCCATGCTCGGCGATCACGCGCCAGAAGGCCCCGGCGTCCGGCGTGCCAACGGGTTTGCCCTCGTACAGCACGCTCGTGCAGCCGGCCAGCAGGGGCGCGTACACGATGTAGGAGTGGCCCACGACCCAGCCGACGTCGCTGGCCGTCCACCACACGTCCCCAGGCCGCATGCCGAAGACGTTGCGCATCGACCAGGTGAGCGCGACGGCGTGGCCACCGTTGTCGCGCACGATGCCCTTGGGTTTGCCAGTGGTGCCACTGGTGTAGAGGACGTACAGCGGGTCGGTCGCCCCCACCGGCACGCACTCGGACGTCGGCACGGCACCCTCGCGCATGACGCTGGCCCAGTCGATGTCCCGTTCTCCCATGGCGGCCCGGGCCTGCTCACGTTGCAGGATCACACTGTGCTGCGGCGGATGTGCTACCCGCGCCAAGGCCGCGTCGAGCATTGGCTTGTACTCGACCACCCGCGTGGGCTCGATGCCGCACGACGCCGAGACGACGACCTTGGGTCGGGCGTCGTCGATGCGGGCGGCGAGCTCTCCGGGTGCAAAACCCCCGAACACCACCGAGTGCACGGCCCCGATGCGGGCGCAACCCAGCATCGCGATCACCGCCTCGGGCACCATCGGCATGTAGATGACGACCCGGTCGCCCTTCTCGACGCCGAGCGCGCGCAGCACCCCGGCGAACCGCGCGACCTGGTCGAGGAGCTGGGCGTACGTGTAGCTGCTGCCACTGCCAGTGACCGGCGAGTCGTACACCAGGGCCAGCTGGTCGCCGCGCCCGGCGATGACGTGCCGGTCCAGCGCGTTGTAGCAGGTGTTCAGGACGCCCCCGGTGAACCAGCGGTAGAACGGCGGGTTCGACGCGTCGAGCACTTGTGGGGGTGCCGCGATCCAGTCGACCGCTTGCGCCGCTTCGCCCCAGAAGCCGTCCGGGTCGGCCAGGCTGCGCTCGTGGGCGCGGGACCACGCACCGGGTGACGACGTCCGCTCAGTCATGACCGCATCCTCGCCGACTGCGCTCGGGAGCGCCAGACCACCCGCCCGGCCGCGAGAGTGCAAGTTCTGGGCACTTTCGGTCTCAAAGTGCCCGAAAGTTGCGCTCTCGATGTCCGGCTGGCCCCGCCGCGGCCGCAGGGTGCCCCAGTGGCCGGTGCGCCTGGCCCGCGTGAGGCGCGACCCGTGCCACGCTGTGCTCGTGAGCCTGGACCCCCGTCGCCTGCCGGCGTCCGCGCTGCACTTCCTGGCCGAACGACACCTGGCCACGCTCACGACCGTGCGCCGCGACGGCTCACCGCACGTGGTACCGGTCGGTTTCACCTGGGACGACGAGACTCAGGTCGCCCGGGTCATCACCAGCGGCGACACCATCAAGGCGCGTAACGCGATGCGCGGCGGCCGGGCCGTGCTGTGCCAGGTGGACGGTTGGCGCTGGCTGACCCTGGAGGGACCGGTCAGCGTCCTGGTGCACCCCGAGCAGGTCGCCGAGGCCGTTCGCCGGTACGCCGAGCGCTACCGCACGCCGCGCGCGAACCCGGCTCGCGTCGTCCTGCAGATCCAGGTCGACGCCGCCCTTGGCCTGCTCGAGCGCCCACCGCACCCACCCAGCGCGGCGCCGGACGTCAGCCGACCCTGCTCATGACCGCGACGACCCGGTCGAGGAAGGTGTCGACGGCGGGCTCGCTGTACGCCCGGGCACCCCGCCGGGTCCTGAACACCGCGTCCCGCAGCTCAGCAACCGACAGGGACTGCTCGCCGTCGAAGTAGTCCGCGATCTGGTCGCACAGCTCATCGACGTCGCTCATGTCGTAGCCACTGCTCCAGGCGCTGGCGTGAGCGAACCGGTCACCGTGCTCACGGGCCAGTCGCCCGCGCAGCATCTGCGCCTGCCCGGTGAGCTGAGCCACGAAGCCGCGCTCGCCCAGCTGGCTGCGCAGCTGGTCGCGCTCGGCCTGGGCCAGGTCGTCCTCGAGCCGGTCCAGCGCCTCGTCGACGACTTCGACGGCGTACCCGCGGTACACGAGGTCGAAGCCGATCGTGCGCACCTCGTTGGCGCTGACCCGGGCGCCGAGGACGCGGGTGAAGAAGGCGTCGACCTGCCCGGTCTGGTAGCCGCGCGCGAACCGGGACACGCGGGGGAAGGTGGGGCTCACCAGCACGTTCTACACCACCCGCACGCTCCATGGCTCGAACCGGCACGCAAGGCTGCGGTGCCTTACGCCGGGCGCAGGCTGGACGCGGGCCCGGTCGCGGCGAGCTGCCCGCACGCGCCGTCGATCTCGCGCCCCCGCGTATCGCGCACCGTCGTGGGGACGCCGCGCGCCTGCAGGGCCGCGACGAAGGCGCGCTCCACGACCGGGTCGCTGGCGGTCCACTTCGAGCCGGGTGTCGGGTTCAGCGGGATCGGGTTGACGTGCACCCAGCCCCGCCCGCGAGCGGTGAGCAGCTTGCCGAGCAGGTCGGCGCGCCACGCCTGGTCGTTGATGTCGCGGATCAGCGCGTACTCGATCGAGACCCGGCGCCCGGTGGCTTCGAAGTAGCGGTACGCCGCGTCGAGCGCCTCGGTCACCGACCAGCGTGTGTTGATCGGCACCAGCTCGCTGCGCAGCTCGTCGTCAGGGGCGTGCAGCGACAACGCGAGGGTGACCGGGATCCCTTCTGCCGCAAGCTTGTCGATCGCCGGCACCAGCCCGACGGTCGACATCGTGATGCCCCGGGCCGACATCCCCAGCCCGTCCGGTGCCGGGTCGGTCAGCCGCCGGATCGCCCCGATCGCGGCCCGGTAGTTGGCCAGCGCCTCGCCCATCCCCATGAACACCACGTTGCTGACCCGCGCGGGTGCGTCCACGCGCCCCCCGGCCACCTCGCCGCGCGCCAGCGCCCGCGCACCCGCCATCACCTGCTCGACGATCTCGCCCGCCGACAGGTTGCGGGTCAGCCCCGCCTGCCCGGTGGCGCAGAACGGGCAGTTCATCCCGCACCCCGCCTGGCTGGACACGCACATCGTCACCCGCCCCGGGTAGCGCATCAGCACGCTCTCGACCAGCGCCCCGTCGAACAGCCGCCACAGCGTCTTCACGGTCGCGCCGTCGTCCGCGGTGCGCTGGTTGACCGGCGTCAGCAGCGTGGGCAGTAGCCGGCTCACCAGGACCTCGCGACCGGACGCCGGCAGGTCGGTCATCGCGGAGGGCTCGGCTACCAGCCGCTCGAAGTAGTGCTTGGACAGCTGACGCGCACGGTACGCCGGAAGGCCCAGCTCGCGCACGGCGTCCGCCCGCTGTTCCGGCGACAGGTCGGCAAGGTGCCGCGGGGGCCGCGCTCGGCGCGGGGCGGTGAAAGTGAGCTGCCCAGCGGGCGGGGGCGTCGTCATGACCCTCGGCAGTGTCCCACGTAGGCCGCCAGGTCGAGCGCCACCGCGGCCCGGCCCGTCGGCCAACCTGACGCCTTCACCCCCGCGGGGTCCCTCATCAACCTCTTGACTAGACTAGACCAGACGCTATGGTGTTGGCCATGGCTGCTGACCTGGTGAACGTCTATGAGGCGAAGACACATCTGTCGAAGCTGCTCGATCGGGTGGCCGACGGTGAAGAGATCGTGATCGCGCGCGGCGGTCGGCCCGTCGCACGCCTCGTGCCGCTGGCCCAGCCAGGCGAACCGCGGCGGCCCGGGTCCTGGCGCGGGCGAGTCAGGATCGGCGCCGGCTTCAACTCCCTGCCGGCCGAGGTGGCCGCCGCGTTCCGCGGTGAGCGTCCATGAGACTGCTGCTCGACACCCATGTGCTGCTGTGGTGGCTCGCGGACCGCGAGATCTCCGCAGGTAGCCGCCGTGCCATCGCTGATCCGACGAACGATGTCGCGGTTTCGGCGGCGAGCGCATGGGAAATCTCGATCAAGAAGGCCCTCGGCAAACTCGTGGCGCCCGACGATCTCGAAGAGCAGATCCAGGCCGGCGGGTTCACGCCGCTGCCGATTCGGATCGACCACGCCATAGCAGCCGGCGCGCTGCCCCGCCATCACGATGACCCGTTCGACCGGATGCTCATCGCGCAGGCAAGGACCGAGCAGCTGACCCTCGTGTCGCGAGACGATCGTTTCCGCGACTATGACGTCGTGCTGCTGCCCGCGTAGGCCGAAAGCCCCCGTGACCTGTCAGCGACCGTCGCAGATCCGGCCGGCGCATCCCGCGCATCTTGACGCTCGATTGAAAACGCATCATGATGCTTCTATGCGCACGACGCTGACTCTGGACCCCGACGTCGCCCGCCTGGTCGACGACGCGGTGCACCGCGAGCGCCGTCCGATGAAGCAGGTGGTCAACGACGCGCTGCGCCGGGCACTGGCGCCGGACGACGCGGGCCACGCCGAGCCCTTCCACCTCGTCCCGCACGACTCGACGCTGCGCCCCGGGCTCGATCT
>DAIETC010000157.1 GCA_027345905.1 Kineosporiaceae bacterium
CGGATCCAGCTGGTCAAGCACCTGGTCGAGACCGAAGGCCTGGAGCCCGACCGGTTCTCCTTCGACGACCAGGGCGCGCTGGTGCAGCTGGACGCCGATCCCGCCAGCGTCGAGCGGGTGGTCGAGTCCGGCGTCCCGTTCATGACCGACGGGTGCCCCGGCACCGGCGGTGAGCCCGGCTGCACCCGCCCGTACGGCTCGTACCGCCCTGCAGAGCCGTTCCGCGACTACCCGTTCGAACCGACCGAGTCCGATCTGAGCGATATCCGGGCCCAGCTTCAGCTGGCCGACATCGCCCCCACAGGAAGGTGACGCCGTGCGCATCGTCGTACCGATGAAGGCAGTGCCCGATCTTGTCGAAGAGATCGAGCTGACCTCCGATGGCAGTGGCATCGACCGCGAGTACCTCAAGTTCGTCCTGAACGAGTGGGACGACCAGGCGTTGGAGGAGGCGCTGCTGGTCAAGGAGGCCGGCGACGCCGAGGTGATCGCCGTCGGCTTGGACAGCGATCCGGACATCGAACAGGCGCTGTACGCCGCGCTCGCCAAAGGCGCCGACAAGGCGGTCAAGCTGACGGGCGCCGGCGAGGCTCCCGACACCCACGCCCGGGCCGAGATGTTGGCGGGTTGGCTGGGCGACCAGGGTGCCGACCTGGTGATCACCGGCGTGCAGTCGCCCGATGACCTGGACGGGCAGCTGCCGCCGGCCCTGGGGGCCCGGATGGGGCTGCCGCACGTCTCGGTCGTCACCTCCATCGAGGCGGGCGCCGACGCCGGCACCGTCCGCGTGCGCCAGGAGTTTAGCGGCGGGCGCTCCACCGAGCTCTCGGTGACGCTGCCGGCCGTGGTCGGGCTGCAAGCCGCCCGCCAGTCCCCGCGTTATGCGCCGATCTCGCGAATTCGCCAGATGATGCAAGCCGGGGGGATCGAAGAAGCGCCCCTGTCGCCCGCAAGCGGCACCAGTGGTCTGCGCGTACGGCGGATGTACGCGCCCGAGAGCACCGGTCACGCCGAGATGCTGACCGGCTCGCCCGACGAGGTTGCCGCCAAGATCGTCGAGTTGTTGTCCGCCCGCGGCCTGGTGAAGGGATAACCCGATGTCCAACAACGTCATGGTTCTTTGTGAGCACGTCGGCAAGCGCGTCACCGACTCCACCTACGAGCTGATCGGCAAGGCACGTGAGCTAGCGGGCGCCTTTGGCGGGCAGGTCGAGGTCGCGCTGTTCGGGCCGGCCGACCTGGCCGAGCAGCTCGGCGGAGCCGACGTCGTCGTCAACGTCGACGACCCGTCCCTGGCCGAGTACGTCCCCGAGTGCTACGAGCGCGCCCTCATGCACGTGCTGGGCGAACGTGAACCGCGGCTGCTGCTGTTGGCCAACGCCACCATCGGCCTGGACCTCGGGGCGGCGATCTCGGTCTCCTGGCAGGCCCCGCTCGCGGCGTACTGCGTGGGCCTGGCGGCCGAGGGCGACACCCTCGTGGCGACCTGCCAGATCCTGGGCGGGAAGATCATGGCCGAGGTCGAGACCGAGGGCACCAAGGCCGTAGCCACCGTGGTCGGCGGGGCCTTCCCCACCGAGCCGGGGCAGGGCAGCGGCTCGCCCGAGGTCGTCACGGTGAGCGTGCCCGACCTGGGGTCGGTGCGAATGAGCCTGACCCAGACCTTCGAGGCGCAGGGCGGCGACGTCGACATCACCTCCGTCGACATGCTCGTCTCGGTCGGGCGCGGGATCGGCTCTCAGGACAACCTGGAGACCGTCGAAGAGCTGGCCACCTCCCTCGGCGTCCCACTGTCGGCGTCCCGGCCCGTGATCGACAGCGGGTGGCTGCCCAAGAGCCGCCAGGTGGGCAAGTCCGGCCTGAAGGTCAAACCCCGCGCGTACCTCGCATTCGGGATCTCCGGTGCCCCCGAGCACCTGGAGGGCATGCGCAGCGCCGAGCTGATCATCGCCTGCAACACCGACGAGCAGGCGCCGATCTTCGAGATCGCGCACTACGGCACCACGGTTGACCTGTTCGACCTGGTGCCGGCGATCGTCGAACGCGTGCAGGGCTGATAGTGAACGCTTTCACCGTCCTGACCGACAGCACGTCGGTGACGCGCCCGATCTTCCAGGACATCCACCTGATCGGGCGCACCATCTTCTACGTGCTGGCCGCCGCCGCCACCGTCACCTTCCTGTACGGGTGGTGGCGGCGGGTCGCCAAGTACCGCCGGGGACGTTCGGCCGGGCGCGGGGCGACGGTCCGCTCGGCGCTGTTCGCCAACCCTTTCAGCGGTGTGCATGCGCGCCGGGACACCTCCTCGGTGGGCGTCATCGCCGCGAACGCCACCGTGAGCCGGCGCCATCTGGCGACCGGGGTGGCGCACTTCATGGTGTTCTGGGGATTCATCGCCCTGTTCATCGGCACGGTGATCCTCACCATCGACTACGACATCCTGCGGCTGTCGACCAAGCTGCTGCTGGGTCACGAGATCAGCTTCTTCTACGGCACGTTCTACCTGACGTACTCGGTGATCCTGGACACCATGGGTCTGGCCGCAGTGCTGGGCCTGGCCTACCTGGGCGTACGCCGGGCACTGATCAAACCGCCGCAGCTGAACTACGCGCGCGCGGAGGACCCGCCCGGGGGGTACTCGCGGGCCAAGATGGTCGCCGGGGACTGGCTGTTCGTCTGGGGACTCGGGCTGATCCTGCTCACTGGGTTCTTCGTCGAGGTCTTCCGGATCCGCGCTGAGAACTTCCCGCCGTTCGAGGTGTGGTCGCCCGTGGGCTGGCTGGGGGCCCGACTGGTCCAGGCCCTGGGTCTGCCCGCGTCCACGTCCCTGGGGGTGCATACGTTCTTCTGGTGGGTGCACGCCTTGCTGGCGCTGGCCTTCGTGGCGTACATCCCGTTCTCCAAGGCGCTGCACATCCTTGCCGACGGGGTGAACTTGTTGGCTCACGACAAGTCGGGCACTCGCTCGCTGCCGGCGCCGGCTCCGGTGGAGCACATCGGCTACCAGAAGATCGAGGACTTCACCTGGAAGGAGCTGCTGGACTTCGACTCCTGCACCAAGTGCGGGCGCTGTCACGCCGTGTGCCCGGCGCGGGCGGCCGGCGCGCCGCTGTCACCCCGGGACCTGATCCTCGACCTGAGACAGTGGGTCGACACGCAGTCCTCGGGTGTGACCCTGCTCGACCGCGAGCAACGACCGGAGGCCACCGGGCCGCTGTCACCGAACGGGGACACCAAGATCGCGGGCTCGGTGATCTCCACCCGCACCCTGTGGTCGTGCACGACGTGCATGGCTTGCGTCGAGGCGTGCCCGGTCGGCATCGAGCACGTGTCCACGATCGTGCAGCTGCGCCGCGGGCTGGTCGACTCCGGCGACATGGACCCGACCCTGCAAAAGGCCTTGCAGAACCTTGCGCAGCAGGGAAACTCGTTCGGCAAGTCGGCTCGCATGCGGGCCCGCTGGACGAAGGGTCTGGACTTCACGATCAAGGATGCCCGCAAGGAGCAGGTGAAGTACCTGTGGTTCGTCGGGGACTACGCCTCGTTCGACGACCGGCTGCAGGAGAACTCGCGTGCGCTGGCGCGGCTGCTGCACACGGCCGGGGTCGACTTCGGCATCCTGTACGAGGACGAGCGCAACGCCGGCAACGACGTACGCCGGGTGGGGGAGGAGGGCCTGTTCGAGCTGCTCGCCGACCACAACGTGAACGCGCTGCAAGCCGCGCACTTCGAGGAGATCTTCACCACGGACCCGCACTCGTTGAACACCTTGCGCAACGAGTACCCCGAGCGGGGCGCGTCGTACAAGGTGTGGCACTACACCGAGCTGCTCGCGCACCTGGTCGAGACCGGTGCGATCCCGGTCGAGCCGCTGAACTGGCGGGTCACCTACCACGACCCGTGTTACCTCGCGCGCTACAACTCGGTGATCGAGGCGCCTCGGCGGATCCTGCGGGCGCTGGGCTGCGAACTGGTGGAGATGCCGCGCAACGGCGCCAACACCTTCTGCTGCGGGGCGGGTGGCGGCCGGATCTGGATGGACGACAGCTACCTGACCGAGCGGCCCAGTGAGAACCGGATCCGCGAGGCCGCCGAGCTGGACGTCAACTACTTCGTCGTCTCGTGCCCCAAGGACGTCACGATGTACTCCGACGCGGCCAAGACAACCGGCCACGACGGCGCACTGATGGTCCAGGACATCACCCAGCTGGTCGCGGCCGCCGTTCGCGTCCCAGAGCTCGTCGGGGCAGCGGTCGTGGCTTCGGGCGCAGCGGACGCCGCGGCGCCCGCCGCGCCCAGTCCCACGCCCACCGCCGCACCCAGTCCCGGCGCTTCGGCCCCGAGCAGCGGCGGGGAGTCCCCAGCACGCGACGTGGCGCCCCCAACCATTGCTGACGAACCTTCGGATCCCACCGCCGTCAGCCCCGAGCGCAGTGCGTCGACGGACACTGAGCCGGCCAAGGGGCCGGCGCGACCTACGGACGGCCCGCCGTGATCACCGATCTCGCCGTGGTCGGCAAGGTCCTTGCCGCTCGGCTGCGCGACGTCGCGGCCGTCGTCGAGCGAGCCGACGCCTTCGTCGTCCGGGCTGACGAAGGGGCGCGTGCAGTCGGCGCCGACGAGGCGGTTGAGGGCACGGCCGCGGCTGCGGACCTTGTGCTGCGCATGCTCGCTGTTCTCGCCAGCCCGCCGGGTTGGGCGCTGTTGCAAGCCCTCTCGGACGGCGACCGCGGCACCAGCGACCTGTCCAGACAGCTCGGGCGCCCGCGGCTGAGCGTCTGGGAGCAGGTCAACGACCTGGTGCAGGTCGGTCTGGTGGCTCACGAGTTCGGTGGCGACCGGGTCGGGCTCACCCCAGCCGGCCTGGTGATGGTCGAGCTCGTCGAACAGCTCGTACGGGCGAGCGGTCCCGAGGACGCGCCATGATGACCTGCCCCTGGTGTGAGTTCGAGGGCGGCCCACGCGCGCTGCAGGCCCACCTGACGCAAGCGCACCCGCAGGGAGTGACATTCGGCGAGCGCGCCAACGGCACCCGCTATTACGAGATCACTTGCCCGGTCTGCAACCTGTCCTACGACCAGCGGATCAAACCGCGCAGCCAGGATGCCGGTTTCCTCGACGAGTTCCAGCGCGAGATTCGGCTCGTCGCCTTTGACATGCTTGTCAACCACTTTTTGGCCGAACACCAGGGCGTGACAACAGGAGGCTCCCAGTGACAACCGTCAACAACTGCAACATCCCGTCCGAGCTTTACTACCTGGTGGAGAAGCACGTCTGGGGCCGTCGGGAGGACGACCTCGTGACCGTCGGCCTCACCGACGTGGCACAGAACCTCGCCAAGGGAATGTTGTCGGTGCTTCCCAAGACGGTCGGGCGCAAGGTTGCCAAGGGCAAGAGCGTCGCGACGGTCGAGAGCGCCAAGTGGGTCGGCCCGGTGCCGGCCCTGGTCAGCGGCGAGATCGTCGAGATCAACCAGGCGGTCCTGGCCGATCCGAAGATCATCAACGCCGACCCGTATGGCGAGGGCTGGATCGCCAAGATGCGGCCCAGCGACTGGGACACCGAGGCCGCGGACCTGCACACTGGCGATGAGGGCGTTGAGGCCTACCGTGCCTTCCTCGACAGTGAGGGAATCATCTGCGGTGACGAGTAGCCCCGCATGGACCAGGTATGGCGTGGATGCGTCGTCCCCGACGATCTGCTCTACGACGTCGCCGCGAACGTGTGGGTCCGCCGCGACGGCGACAGCGCCGTCCTGGGCATGACCGACGTGGCGCAGTCGATGGGAGGGCGGATGGTCGCGGTCACCTGGAAGAAGACCGGCCGGCTGGTCCCCCGCGGTCGCGGGATCGCGGCCATCGAGAGCGCCAAATGGGTCGGCCCCTTCCCGACTCCGCTGACCGGTGAGCTGCTCGAGGTGAACTCCGCCGGGTTCGAGCGCGACATCGCGGTGGCGAACCGGGACCCGTACGGGCAAGGGTGGCTGGCCCGGATCCGCCCGTCGAGATGGGACGAGGAATGTGGGTTCCTCGTGGACGGACGCGCTGCGTTCGAGTCGTACCGCACCTTCCTGGACGAGCGCGGCCTGACCTGCCTGCGGTGTGCCCAATGAGCCAGTCGTGCGCAGCGCCGCGGGAGAACTGATGGAGGGTTCGCCGGAAGGCACGACGCAGCGTCCGGTACGTCGCAGCCGGGCCTGGCTGGTGTTCGGGATCGTGTTCGCCCTGTACCTGATCTTTCGGATGGTCCAGGGGGTGCTTTGGCTGGCTGGTCACCTGTGAGGCGACGGCGACCGTTGCGCTACCTGGCGTAAGCGGACAGGATCGATCCGGACGCGCAGTGCGTTCGGCAACGCGAAGGAGAGGTGGCCGAGATGGCCGACAACATGCAGGACACGATGGCTGCTGGCAGCCAGCAGTCGGACAGCAAGCGCATGGCCATGGTGTGTTGGAGTAGCGACCTGGACCGGGTCTGGCCGACGTTGATCCTGGCCAGCACGGGCGCGGCCTCTGGCCTCGAGGTCGACATCTTCTTCACGTTCTGGGGCCTGCGGGTGCTGCAGCGCAACGACAAGCGCATCACCGGCAGCAACTGGATGCAGAAGGGCGAGTCGCTGGTCGACCGCGGTGGCACAGAGCACCTCAAGCTCGGCAAGATCCACTTCGGCGGCGCCGGCACCTCGATGATCAAGGCGCTGGCCAAGCAGTACAAGGTGGCTTCGCCCACCGAGCTGCTGGAGATGGCCATGGACGCGGGGGTACGGCTGCACCCGTGCCAGATGACGATGGACCTCTACGGCCTGAAGCAGTCCGACTTCATCGACGGGCTGCAGCCCTCGCTCGGGGCCGCCAGCTTCATCGACATGGCCTGCAAGGCGGACATCCAGCTGTTCATCTAAGCAGGTGACGCGCGACGAGGCGCCTTGGGCACTGCTAACCGGCAATGACCCGGGGATCACAGAGCGTCTGGCGCCACTTCTGGAGCAGCAGGGGCTGACCGTGCGTACGGCGCCTGCTGGTCTGGACGTGGTCGCCGAGCCCACGCCGGCCACCGTTGTCGTGTGCCCGGTCGAGCAGCCTGCGGACCTGGCCCAGATCAAGCAGTTCCGGGCGCAGTGGCCGCAGGTCGTCCTCGTCGGCTATCTCCGCATGCCTGATCAGGAGCTGTGGCGACGTGCCCAGCGCGGTGGCTGCGACCTGGTCACCACCCGGGGGGCACTGGTGCGCTCGCTGCGCTCGCTGCTCGAGCAGCGAGCGAAGGGCGGCGGGCGTCGATTCCCGCTGCTCGATCTCGCGGACGCCGCCGGTCGGCTAGGTTTCGTCCTGCGAGTGGAGGAGACGCCGTCCGGACCGGTCGCGGTGTTCCGGGTGCAGGGCCAGTGGTGCGCCATCGTGGACCGCTGCCCGCACGCCGGTGCGGCGCTGTCCGGGGGTGAGCTGGACGGGACGGTGGTGACCTGCCCGCGCCACGGCAGCCAGTTCGACGTGCGCAGTGGCGAACGGCTGCGCGGGCCGGCGGACGAGGAGATCACCACGCTGCGCGTGGTCGAGGACGCCGGCCAGCTGTGGCTGCAGGATCTGGGTGCCTCCACCGGCTAGCTGACGATCGGCCCAGCTAGGTGACGATCGGCAACAGCCGTCGGGGCCGGTCGGACATCGTGGTTGCCAGCCGCTGCGCGAGCTGGCGGTACCCAGCCGCCAACGCCGAGTCCGGGTGGGCCACGACCACCGGAGAGCCGCTGTCGCCGTCGGCCATGGCCGCCGGCTCGAACGGCAGCCGGGCCAACACGGGAACGTCGAGCTGGTCGGCGATCACCTGACCCCCGCCCGCACCGAAAATGTCGTGAACGGTCTCGCAGTTGGAACACACGAACGAGGCCATGTTCTCGACGACCCCGGTCAGCTTCAGTCCGGTCTTGGTCAGCATGCGCGCGGCTCGGATTGCGACCCGGCTGGCGGCGTCCTGGGGTGTGGTCACGAGCGCGAACGATGCGTGCGGCAGGAACTGGGACAGCGAGATGGCGACGTCGCCGGTGCCCGGCGGCATGTCCACGATGAGGAAGTCCGCGTCGTCCCAGTGCACGTCACGCAACAGCTGCTCCATGGCCTTGTGCAGCATGGGTCCACGCCACACGACCGGCTGGTCCTCGGGCACGAAGTTGCCCATCGACAGCACGTTCACTCCATGGGCGTGCAAGGGCACGATCAGCTCGTCGACCACGTTGGGCCGCGCGGTGGCGCCCATCATGTGCGGCAAAGAGAAGCCCCAGATGTCGGCGTCCAGCAGACCGACCCGCTTGCCCTGCTGCGCCAAGGCGATCGCGAGGTTGGCGGCGACGGTGGACTTGCCGACACCGCCCTTGCCCGACCCGACCGCCAGCACCTGGGTGCGCGACCCAGGCTGGCCGAGCGGGGGAATCTCGATCTTGAGCCCACCGATCAGTGCAGAGCGCTCCTGCTCCTGCATCGAGGTGAGCTCGACTCGGACCTGAGCGACCTCGGGCAGCGCATTGCGCACCGCGGCCGGTACCTCCCGGCGGAAGAAGTCCTTCAGCGGACAGCCGGGCGTGGTGAGCGCGATCAGCACCTCGACGTCCGAGCCGTCGATGGTGATGCCGCGCACCATGCCCAAGTCGACGATCGAGCGATGCAGCTCGGGGTCCTGGACCGGCGCCAGGGCCGCCATGACGGCCTGCTCGG
>DAIETC010000171.1 GCA_027345905.1 Kineosporiaceae bacterium
CGCTGCGCCGTGACGTGCACATCGTCTTCCAGGACCCGTACTCGTCGCTGAACCCGCGCATGTCCATCGGGGCCATCGTCGCCGAACCCTTGCGCCAGCACGGCGTCGCACGGGGGCGCGAGCGCGACCGGCTGGTCGACGCCATGCTCGCCAAGGTCGGCCTGCGGGCACGGCTGCGCGACCGCTACCCGCACGAGCTGTCCGGAGGTCAGCGTCAGCGGGTGGGCCTGGCCCGGGCGCTGGTCCTGCGCCCGCGGCTCTTCGTCGCCGACGAGCCCGTCTCCGCGCTGGACGTGTCCGTTCAGGCGGCGATCCTCAACCTGCTCACCGACCTGCAGCAGGAGCTGGGCTTCTCCTGCCTGTTCATCGGCCACGACCTGTCGGTGGTGGAGTTCATCAGCGACCGGATCGCCGTGATGTACCTGGGCAAGATCGTCGAGGCGACCACCCGGGTGCGCCTGTTCGAGCAGCCGCAGCATCCCTACACCCAAGCGCTGTTCTCCGCGGCCCCGCTTCCCGATCCCCCGCTGCAGCGCGGCCGGGTGCGGATCGTGCTCAGCGGTGACCTGCCCAGCCCCCTGGACCCCCCGCCCGGCTGTTCCTTCCACACCCGGTGCCCGGTGGCGCTCCCGCGCTGTCGGACCGAGGAGCCGAAGCTCGCCGAGGTCACCGGGCCCGGGCACGCCGTCGCCTGCCACCTGGTCGACGAGCACGGGCCGCCGGACGTGGCAGCAGCCGTAGCGGCCGGCACAGCCCTCACGAAGGAGAGTCGTGTCCACGACCAGGCCTGAGCTGGTGGGTGACTTCGGCATGGTGGCCAGCACGCACTGGTTGGCCTCGGCCGCCGGCATGTCCGTGCTCGAACGGGGCGGCAACGCGGTGGACGCGGCGGTCGCGGCAGGCTTCGTCCTGCAGGTGGTCGAACCACATCTGAACGGTCCCGGTGGCGAGGTGCCCATCCTGCTGGCCGACCCGCGCGAGCCGGACGTGCGGGTCGTGGTCGGCCAGGGCACGGCGCCAGCGGCGGCGACGATCGAGGCCTTCGCCGACCTGGGCCTGGACCGGGTTCCCGGCACCGGCCTGCTCGCCGCCACGGTCCCGGGCGCCTTCGGCGCCTGGACCCTCCTGCTGGAGCGGTGGGGCACCTGGCGGCTGCGCGAGGTGCTCGAGTACGCCGTACACCATGCCGAGGCGGGGTGGCCGGTGCTGGCAGCCACCGTGCGCACCATGGCCACGGTCGAGCAGCTGTTCCGCGAGGAGTGGACCGACTCGGCGCGCACCTGGCTCGGCGCCGGCCTGCCTCAGCCCGGTGACCGGGTCACCAACCCGGCGTTGGCCGCGACGTACCGCCGGGTCGTGGCCGAGGCCGAGTCGGCCAGCCCCAGCCGCGAGGGACAGCTCGTGGCGGCCCGGCGGGTCTGGTACGAGGGCTTCGTCGCCGAGCGGGTCGGGCAGTACTGCGCGGACCAGCAGGTCATGGACACGTCCGGACGCCGGCACGCTGGCCTGCTCGCGGCGTCCGACCTGGCCGGGTGGGCGCCGAGCGTCGAAGACGCCGTGAGCATCGACTACCACGGGGTCACCGTGTGCAAGACCGGACCCTGGGGGCAAGGGCCGGTCCTGGCCCAGCAGCTCTCGTTGCTGTCGGGGTTCGACCTGGCGGGAATGGGCGTGCGCTCGGCGGACTTCGTCCACACCGTCGTGGAGGCGACCAAGCTGGCGTTCGCGGACCGTGAGGCTTGGTACGGCGACCCCCTGGCTGTGGACGTCCCGCTGGCCCAGCTCCTGGACGAGCGGTACGCCGCCTCCAGACGTCCCCTGATCGGCCCGGACGCGTCGTACGAGCTGCGCCCGGGGTCGCCCGATGGGCGCGTACCGCAGCTGCCCGCAGGTCTTCGCACGGCCGCTCCCGCCGACCGGGGCGCTGGCGTGGGGGAGCCCACCGTCGAGCGTGACGGCAGCACCCGAGGCGACACGTGCCACCTGGACGTGGTCGACCGAGAGGGGCGGATGGTCTCCGCGACCCCGAGCGGTGGCTGGCCGCAGAGCTCGCCCACCATCCCCGATCTGGGCTTTTGCCTGGGCACTCGGGCGCAGATGTTCTGGCTCGAGCCGGGCCTGGCGTCCTCGCTGCGCCCCGGCACGCGGCCCCGGACGACACTGACACCCTCGATGGCGCTTCGGGACGGCCAGCCGTGGATGGCGTTCGGCACGCCCGGGGGGGACCAGCAAGATCAGTGGTCGCTGGTGTTCTTCCTCACCGTCATGCACACCGGCCTGGACCTGCAGGCCGCCATCGACGCGCCGATGTGGCACAGCGCACACATGCCGAGCTCTTTCTACCCGCGCCAGTCCCAGCCCGGCCGGCTCGTGGTCGAGGACCGGCTCAACCCCGCCGTGGTCGCCGAGCTGGTGCGTCGCGGCCACGACATCGAGGTCGTCGACGGGTGGTCGCTGGGTCGGCTGAGCGCGGTCACCCGCGGCCGGGACGGGTTCGTGCGAGCCGGCGCCAACTCGCGGGGAGCGCAGGGCTACGCCGTCGGCCGGTAGGCCCGGGCAGCAGGCGCTCGCGCCTGGTCGTCGTCCGCGCCGGACGGCGCCGCCGGCAGCCGGGAGCAGCCGCACTGGGCGTGCAGCCGCCACGCACGCCGGTGCACCTGACCGTCCGGCAGGCTCAGCTCGAGGGTGCGGCCCACCGTATCGGGCGTGACCTTGGCGTCCAGGTGGCACAGGACCTGCAGGGCGGCCAGCGCCCCCGCGGTCGTGCTCAGTGCAGTTTCGCCGACGGCGCTGCGGGTGGCTCGAGAGTCGAGCAGCTGGGCCACCAGGTGCAGCCAGGCGGGGTCCCGGTCGCGACGGTGCAGGTCCAGGCAGCGGATGCACGGACTACGGCCGGGCAGCACCAAGGGCCCGACCACCACGCGCGCGGTGTCGACGACCACGCCCAGATGGTCGATGTCGCGGCGCACCAGGTCGTCCCCGACCCGGGCGTCCAGCACGTGTTCGCCGACCAGCACCACCAGGTCCGGCTCTGGCGAACGCCCGTGGGACGGGCAGGGCGCGCCCACGCGCGCCGCCACCCCGGCCATCACCTGCGCCCAGGACCCGCCCACGTCCTGCTGCTGGGCCCCGCTGGGCAGCACGTCGCCGGGGCGCACCGGCTGGGCGTCGACCACGCTGACCGAGCCGACTCCGGCCGCGAGCAAGGTGCTGGCGACGGTGGCGCCGACCCGTCCGGCCCCGTGGACGACGACCCGGCGCCTTGCGCGGTCGGCGGCCAGCAGCAGGCCTTCACCGTCGTGCGTCAGCGACCACGCGTCACTGTCGGGCTGCAGGCGCTCGCGCGCGGTGGCGCCGAGACGGCTCAGATGGGCGCGGTCGATCCGCCCGCCGTCGCCCGGGCCGGCGAGCAGCCCCGAGTGGGACAGCAGGGCCAGCAGCTGCCCCACCCGCCCGTCGTCGACCCGGTTGCGGGCGCCGACCTGACGCAGCTGATCGAGGTCATGGGCGCCGTCCAGCGCGGCGATGACCGCCTCGTCGCCGGCACGCAATCCGGCCAGGACCACCCCGGGCCCGGGGAAGACCCCCACCTGCAAGGTGGTGGCGTCGCGCCAGGCCCGGCGAAGGCCCGGGCGCAAGCGGGGTCGAGCGGTCACTGCGCACCCCCTCAGCCGGCGAGGGCTCGAGCCTGCCAGAGTGCGCGGCCAACCCGCCGGGGCCGTCCACAGGGCCGGACGGCTGCCGTCAGGCAGCGGGCTGCGGGTTGCCGTCAGGCAGCTGGCAGCCCGGGACGAGGTGGGTTCAGGCCTTGCCCAGGATCCGGTTCAGGTTCGTGCCGCACACCGGGCACTTGCCCTTGGCCATACGCCGGCCGTTGGTCTCCACGACATTGCCCGTGGCGTCGCGCTTCTCCTTGCACTTCACGCAGTAGAAGCTGCCGGTGTAGGTCTCGGCTGTCTCAGCCATGAGCTCTCCTCGTGTGGTCGGTCGTGTCCGGTGGCGATCGGTGCCCCGCGAGACGCGGGCGCTCGCCTACGGCGAACCGAGCCGTCGGGCAAGGTGCCCTCGTGCTCACCGAGCGCCGCCACCATAGACCAGAGACGCTGCTTCGTGCAGCGCAGGTGGGACGTCGGCGCCCCGGGCACCCGCGGGCGGTACCGTGCCGTGGTGGATCAGGGCGGTGACGGCGAGGTCGACGTACGGCGCAGTCACCGCCGCCGGCGCACCGTCAGCGCCTACCGCGAGGGCCAGCGCACGGTGGTCCTGATCCCGGCTCGGTTCACACCTGAGCAGGAACGCGAGTGGGTGGCCACGATGCTGACCCGCCTGCGGGCCAAGGACCGGCGGCGGCGCCCGAACGACGCGGCGCTAGCGGCGCGCGCTGCTCTGCTGTCGCAACGTCATCTCGCCGGGCGGGCCCGCCCCGCGAGCGTGGCCTGGGTGGACAACCAGCAGGCCCGCTGGGGTTCGTGCACTCCCGCCGACGCCACGATCCGGATCAGCTCGCGCCTTCGCCCGATGCCGTCGTACGTGCTGGACTACGTGCTGCTGCACGAGCTCGCGCACCTGCTGCAGCCCAGCCACGGGGCGAAGTTCTGGGCGCTGCTGGAGAGCTACCCGCTCACCGAGCGGGCCCGGGGCTTCCTGCAGGGCTACTCGCTCGCCTGCGGGGACCTGCCGGCCGAGGAGCCTGAGCATGCCGACCCGGGCACCGTGCACTGATCGTCACTAACCCCCGACGAACTACCCGGACCGCTCAGGTATGAGGCCCGAAACGAGCGGGGTTCGTGTCGAACAGTGCACACTCGGCCCGCGGACGACGGCCCGCGCCCGCTCGAGGCGCGGCGCCAGGTCGGGCACCGTGTTCGCGGGCAGGTGGTCCACCGGCCACCAGGCGACGTCGTCGCTCTCCTCGCTCACCCGAACGGCCGTCTGCGGCGCGGCCAGCGCCAGGTAGGCGACGTCCAGGTGCTCGCGGCAGGCGCCGAAAGCCGCCGAGAGCTGGTGACGGTGCAGGTCGAAGGGTCCGAGGTGGCTATCCGCTAGCTCGGTGTGCACCCCGGTCTCCTCGCGCATCTCCCGCAGCGCCGCCTGCGCCAGGCCGGCGTCGGTGGTCTCCACGTGCCCGCCGGGCTGCACCCAGAAACCGCCCTTGCGGTGCAGCGTCAGCAGCACCTGGCCGCCGTCGGGGGACAGCACGAAGCAGCTCACCGTCAGGTGGGTGGGCCCGCCACGCCACAGCCCGTCCGGGTGCTGGCTCAGGTGCGCCAGGTACTGCCGGCGCAGGCTGCGCTGGGCCGGCAGGTCCGGCTCGTAGGCGCGAAGGACCTCCTGGGCCCGGCGCAGCGCCGGGCACGGCCCACCGCTCACTCCTGGGAGCCGGGATCGGGGCGGTCCTGCAGCAGGGCGGCGATGGCGGCGTCGACGTCCACGTCGCCGCGCTCGCGCTGCTCGCGGCGCTGGGCGTAGCCCAGCGGGTCGTCCAGGTCCTGGGTGCCGGGCATGAGGTCCGGGTGCGCCCAGACGCCGTCGCGGGCCGAGATGCCCCCGGCCTGTTCGATCAGGGCCCACAGCGCGGCCGCCTCGCGGGCCCGCCGGGGGCGCAGCTGCAAGCCGATCAGAGCGGCGAACGTGTGCTCGGCAGGTCCACCGGTGGCCCGGCGCCGGCGTACGGTCTCGCGCAGGGCGTCGGCGTGCGGCAGCTGGGCGGCCGCCGCGGTCACCACGACGTCGACCCAGCCCTCGACCAGGGCCAGAGCGGTCTCGAGCCGCTCCAAGGCCGCGGTCTGGGTGGGCGTGTCCTCCGGTTCGAACAGTCCCTCGCCCAGCAGCTGCTGGATGGCAGCGGGGTCGGTGGGGTCCGCCCCGCGCACGGCAGCCTCGATCCGGTCGGTGTCGATGACGATCCCGCGGGCGTAGGCCTCGACCGCACCCAGCAGGTAGGGCCCCAACCAGGGCACGTGCCCGAACAGCCGGGCGCGGGCCGTCTCGCGCAGCGCCAGGTACAGGCGCACCTCGTCCGTAGCGACGTCCAGCCCCGCACCGAACGCGGCGATGTTGGCCGGCAGCAGGACGACGGCGCCGTCGGGCACCAGGGGCAGCCCGACCTCGGTGCCGCTGACCACCTCACCGGCCAGGGCGCCGATCGCCTGACCGAGCTGCAGACCGAAGACCGAACCGCCCACCTGGCTCATCATCTGCTCGGCCGGCCCCAGCATCGTGACCAGGTCCGGCGGCATCTGGCGGGCCATCGCGCTGAGCATCGCGCTGGACACGCTGCTAGCGACGGGCTCGACGAGCCGCTTCCAGACCGGCAACGTTCCCTCCACCCACTCCGCCCGGCTCCAGGCGAGCGCGCCGGTAGCCGTGGCTGGAAGCGTCGTGCGCTCCTCCAGCCACACCTGGGCCAGTCGAACCGCCTCGACCACGCCGCGCTGCTCGGCCGCGCCGACGCTGCGGTCGCCTTCCTGGGCTACGGCCTGACGGGCCACGTCATGGGTGAGCTGCCAGTTCACCGGGCCGCCGTCGCCCGGCGTGCTGAGCAGGTGCTGCACCTGTCCGATCATCGCGGTGAGCTGCTGCGGGTCGATCGGACCGGCTCCCGCGGCGCCCAGGGCCTTGGCCAGCTCCTCGGCGCCCCCCGGGCCCAGCAGCCTGGCGAACACCTCGGCCATCGGGTCCGGCTGCCCTGCCCTAGACGGCTGCTCGTCGTCCGGGTCGTCTGGTCCAAATCCCATCGGCCGCTGACCCATCGTTGCCTCGTTCCGCGTCTGGTGTGGACTGCCGGCCACCTGCCGACCGCTTACCGCTCGGTCGCCGCTGTCGGCGCCTGACAGGATGGCAGTGGGCGAGAACCGGCTCGTACGCCCACAGTAGTTACGCCCACAGCGTCGACGACAACCGCAGTAGTGACGACAACCCCCGGAGGTCGGTGTGAGTTCCCCCGCGAGCGCGACTCGCCGGCGGCCGGCCCGCAAGCGCGCCGAGCCGGGCGGCCCCACCGTCGCGGTCACGGCGGCGGCCACCCCTGTGGGTGCCTTGGTCACCGAACGGCTGGTGGCGCGGCTGGGGGCCGGTGTGGGCCGGGTGATCGCGGTGGACGCGCGCAGGGGCAGCACGTCCGGTGCCATCTGGCGCATCGGTGCCACCGACTCGCCGGAGGTGGCCGAGCTGCTGCGCGGAGCGGACGTCGTCGTGCTGCTTGCCCCGGCCGACGATCTGGAGCAGGCCCTGCGCACCCCGCAGGACCGGCGCCGCGAGCTCGCCGTCCGCAGTGCCCAGGCCGTGGTCACCGCGGCCGCCGCGGTCGGCGCCACCGCCCTGGTGGCCGTCACCAGCGCGATGGTGCTGGGCGCCCGCGTCGACAACCCCGTGCCGTTGCCGGACGACGCACCCGTCGTGGCCGTGCCCGATGCCGGAGTCGTGGGCGACCTCGTCGAGGTCGAGCGGGTGCTGGCCCGGGTGCCGCGCGTGCATCCCGGGCTGTCCGTGAGCGTTCTTCGCCCGGCGGCGCTGGTCGGGCCTGGCGTCGACACCGTGATCAGCCGGCACTTCGAGGCGCCCCGCCTGCTGGTGCTGCGCGGCGCCGAGACGGTGTGGCAGTTCTGCCACGTCGAGGACCTCGCCGAGGCGGTGGCCGTGGCGGTGGTTCAGGGCCTTACGGGGCCGTTGACGGTGGGCGCGCCCGGCGTGCTGAGCCAAGGCGAGATCGAGCACCTGTCCGGGATTCGCCGGGTCGAGCTGAGCGAGGCCCTGGCGTTCAGCACGGCCGAGCGGCTGCACCGGGTCGGGGTGCTTCCCGCGCCCGCCAGCGACCTGGCGTACGTCGTACGGCCCTGGGCAGTATCGGCGGGGCGACTGCTGGACGCCGGGTGGGCGCCGATGTACGACAACCAGACCTGCCTCGGGGTGCTGCTGGAGCAGGTGCGCGGGCACCACGCGGTGGCATCGAGGCGCTTGGACCGCAAGGACGCCGCGTTCGGAGCCGCCGGGGCGGCCGTGGCACTCGTCGGCACGGCGGCGATCGTGCGGCGCCGGCGCCGCCGGGACGGAGGGTCATGACGCAGGAGATCGTGCGGCTCAGCGCGGTGCGCGAGGTGGCGCTGTCGGTCGACGAGGTGCTCGCCGCCGTGGCCGACCCGGGCGCGGGCGGCACCTGCGTCTTCGTGGGAACCGTGCGCCAACAGGACCATGACCGCGCCGTCGACGCTCTGACCTACCTGGCGCACCCGAGCGCCGTCGAACGACTGTGTGAGGTGGCCGAGCTGGTTGCCGGTCGGCACCCGGTCATCGCGCTGGCCGCGACGCACCGCGTGGGCGACCTGGCCGTCGGCGACCTCGCCGTGGTCGTGGCGGCGAGCGCGGCGCACCGGGGCGCGGCGTTCGAGGCCGCACGTGACCTGATCGACACCCTGAAGGCGAGCGTGCCGATCTGGAAGCACCAGCAGTTCGGCGACGGCGACAGCGAGTGGGTCGGCCTGCCATAGCGGCCCCTGCCGTAGCCCCCGCGCCTGGCCTCGACCTGAAGGGCGGCAGTTACGCTCTCCTGGTGCAGTCCACCGTGCTCGCCGACCCCCCGGCACAACGCATCGGGCTCAACCAGCGCTCGCTGACGATCCTGGTCTCGGGGTTCCTGGCCATCGCGCTGGGAGCGGTCATCGCGCTCCTGCCGGCGCCGTACGCGATCTACGCCCCCGGGCCGGCGACCAACGTGCTCGGCCGGGTGGGCGGTGCCCCGCTGATCAGCATCACGGGCGCACCGACGTACCCGGCTGGCGGCACCCTGGACATGACCACCGTCGAGGTGTACGGCGGCCCTGGGCGCGCGCTCAGCCTGCCCCAGGTGCTGCAGGCCTGGCTGTCGCGCTCGCAGGCCGTGCTGCCCCAGGACGAGGTGTTCCCGCAGGGGCAGACCGCGAGTCAGGTGGACAGCGAGAACGCTGCCGAGATGACCAGCTCGCAGCAGAGCGCCACCGCGGCCGGCCTGCGGGAGGCCGGCTTCAGCGTGCCGGAGACGGTGACCATCGCCCAGGTGAGCCCGGGGGTGCCCGCAGCGAAGGTCCTGCGCCCCGGGGACGTGATCACGGGTATCAACGGGGTGCCGACCCTGGACTCGGCGGCGGTCCGGGCGAAGATCACCGCGTTGCGGCCCGGCGCGGCCGTGGTGGTGCAGGTGCGCCGCGGCGCCACCACGTTGCAGGTGCACACGTCGACCACCAGCCAAGGCGGGCACACGATCCTGGGGGTCGGGCTCAACCCGACATTCCGGTTCCCGGTCAAAGTGCGCTTCGACACCCGGGCGGTGGGCGGCCCCAGCGCCGGGATGATGTTCGCCCTCGGCATCTACGACCTGCTCACGCCCGGCTCGCTCACGGGCGGGCAGCAGATCGCGGGCACGGGCACGATCGACTCAGCCGGCAACGTGGGGCCGATCGGCGGTATCGCCCAAAAGCTGGTGGGCGCCCGTTCGGCAGGGGCGCGCTGGTTCCTCGCCCCTGCGGCGAACTGCGCCGAGGTGGTGGGCAACGTGCCGGACGGCTTGCGGGTGGTCCGCACCGCCTCACTGCACCAGTCTCGGCTGGCGGTCCAGTCGATCGCCCAGGGCAAGGGTGGCTCGCTTCCCACCTGCACGCGCTGACGTTCGGGAGCGAGCACAAGCGCGGCCGACCGCGCCGCCTCGGGTCAGTCCGCCAGCGTGGCGCGCAGCGCCGCGACCAGCCCCGGCACCAGTTCGGGGCCGAGCGCCACGTCGCCCGCGTCGTCGTGCCCGCGATGGCGCAGCGCACACTGCTGGGCGCCTGTGCGCAGCACCGCTGCCAGGATCCGCACGTCCCGGCGCCGCGGATGGGCTGCCAGCCGGGTGAGCGCAGCCTGCGGGTCGGCGGGC
>DAIETC010000203.1 GCA_027345905.1 Kineosporiaceae bacterium
ACGAGATTGCCCGGCTCGTCGCTGCCGCCGAGTGCTACCGGCGCCACGTGGTCGACGGTGAGGACGACGTCTGGGGCATGGTCGCCGCAGTAGCGGCAGGTGTGGTTGTCGCGCCGCATGACCTCGTAGCGCAGTCGCTTGCTCAGTGCCATCTAGGCCGACCTCCCCTGCTCCGGCACCCGTCGCCTCGCCCTGATCCGCTGGCGCTCGTGCTCGGTGGTGCCGCCCCAGACGCCAGCCTCGACGTGCTCGACGGCCCACTCGCGGCACAGGTCGATCAGCGGACAGCGGGCGCAGACGCGCTTGGCGTCGACGTGGCTGGCGTCGCCCTTGTACTCGGCGAAGAAGATGCGGCTGTCGGTGCCCGCGCAGTTGGGCGTACCGGTGCGCAGGGCCTCGGCGAACGGTCCGGCGAGGGGGGTGAAGGCGAGCGGCAGCGGGGTGCTCATGCGGCACCGCCGATCTCCAGCTGTCCGGGCAGCTCACGTGTCTCCGTGTGCGCGTCGGGCGTCTCCCACGGCCGGGGCCGCCAGCCGAGGTCGAGGACGGCCTGGACGGCGCGGGCGGCGATCGCACCTTCAGGGCTGTAGCCGCGCATGCACGCCCAGAGGTCGCGCACCTGGGCCGGGCTGGGTGGGTGGTCCAGGCTTGCCGCGTGGGCCAGCAGGGAGCCGAGCAGCCGGTCGATGTAGGCGCAGCGGGCCAGGTGCAGGGCGTCGGCGTGCCGCTCGCCGCAGACGGGGCAGAGGGTGTCGCTCATGCCGCCACCTCCCCGCGCTGCACGAGGCGGTACCGGCGCACCCAGCGGCCAGCGTTGCCGCCCTTCGCGTCGTCGGAGATCACGAACCCGTCAGCAGCGATGACCTTCGCGGCGCGCAGGCTGGAGTACGTGGGGCCGACGACCTTCGGGTACACCCAGGCGGGAATGCGCGGCCGGACGAGGTTCGGGTCGATCGCGCCGTCGTTCTCGTCGGCGACGTCGAGGATGGCCTCGACCACGGCCTCGCGGTCGCGCTGGTGTAGGGGGTCTCCGGCGATCAGGCGGAGGATGGCAGCGGTGTCCCGCTTCGGGATGGCAGCCAGGAGGTCGAGCTGCTCTACCATTCCTCCCCCTCCGGCGCCTCGCGCATGGTCTGGCAGACGGTGCAGGTGCCGTAGCCGTCGCTGACCACGTGCCGGGTGAGGGCCTCACAGCGGGCGCAGTGGGCCGTGGCGAAGGTGGGGCGCAGGCGGGTGGTCACTGCTGCCACCCCTCGGGCTCGGGCAGGGCGGGCTCGGCGGGCTTGGTGGCGTCGAGGAGCTCGATCAGCGAGGACGCCTCGTGCTTGCTCAGGTCGTTGCTGCTGGTGAGTGTTCGGCCGACCTGCGTGGAGAGGTAGTCGAGCTTCGCCTGCCGCTCGGTGATGCCCTGCTCCTGGATCAGGATGTTCAGCTTCTGCACCTGCGCGCGGGTGGCGGACTCCTCGGCAGACTCCTCGGCGGTCGGCGGCTCCGGCACCGGGTCGGGCTCGGCAGGCTGCGGCTTCTCCCGGGACACCTTGCGCGGGCCGGCGGGCTCGGATCGGGTGACGGTGGTCGTCGACTGCTCGCTGATCTCGAGCTCCTCGACCGTGTACGCCAGGCCGGCGAGCGCGTCAGCGGCGATCTTCCGGCACACATCCGACGCGGCGCGGGCGTACAGCATGGCCTGCGGGTCGGTCTCGTACTTCTTGTTGCTGGTGTAGCCGGCGCGGCGGGCACGGTCGGTGGTCCACTCGGAGCGCTCGACGTGGGTGGTGCCGCGGCGCTTGCCGCAGACGACGACCTTGGTGGGGGTGTCGAGCTCGGTCCACACCTCGTGGCCCTTGGACTGGACGAGGGCGACCATCGCGCGGGCGTACAGGCTGGGCGTGCCGGCGATCACGTGGATGCTGCGCAGCGCCTGGGTCGGGGTCAGCCCGATCTCGTCGCCGAACAGGATGGCGGCGGCGGCGTCCTCGGCCTTGCCGGCGAACTGCTTGGGTGCGAACGAGGTCTGGCAGAGGGCAGAGCCGATCTTGTGGGCGGCGGCGAGACCGTTCGCCCAGGCGACCAGGCGGCCCCCGGTCGGGTCCTCGGGTGGCGCGGGCTGCGGCTGCGGCGTGGGCCAGTAGTCGATCGGGCGGTCTTCGGGGCGAACGGCGATCTCGGTCATGCTGCGTCCTCAGATGGTGGGGTGAGCGGAGCGGTCACGAACTGCTTGATCCGGTCCGTCTGCTGGGCGACCCACGAGACGTGGGTGAAGATCCGGAAGGCGTCGGCGGCGTCGCCGAGGTCGTAGAGCGCGGAGCCTTCGGCGGTGACATGGACGACGGCGATGCCGTCGACCTCGGGCAGAGCCAGCTCGTCACTGCCGTCGGTGGTGTAGAACTCGGCGGAGGCGTAGGCGGCAGTCTGCAACGCGGTCTCGCCGTACACGCCCTTGGAGGTCTTGAGATCAACCAGCAGCCGCTTGCCGAGGGCGCAGACGTCGGCGATCAGGTCGAACGTGCCGGCATACCACCACTTGCGCGACGCCACGGCGTGCTCGGTCAGGACCGGCTCGACCTGCCAGCGGTCGAGGAAGCGCGCATACCCCTCGACGTGGTTCAGCAGGTGCTCGGGCACCTCGACCTCAAGGCCGTGCACTAGCCGCTCGGCGAGCGCGTGCACGTCGGTGCCGCGGATCGCGGCCTCGTCGCGGGCCTGCCAGGGAACCTCTTTCAGGGCGGCGACCATCGGGGCGCGACCCATCATGCGCAGCTGGTCGACCGCGTCGGGCTGGTCGGCCACGTACTCGGCGACGCACTTGGCGGCCCAGTACGGCAGCGCGGGCTTGGGCAACCCCTTGCCGATGAGCGTCGTCACGCCAGGCACCGGCTTGCCGTCGAGCCAGTAGCGGTGCCCGGACGGGGAGAACTTGAGCGTCACGCCGTCGCCTCCATCGTGTCGAGCCCGAGGACCTCGGCGAGCGGGTCAGCGTCGGGCTGGGTGGCCACGCGCTCCCGGACGGCCGCGATCTGCTCGGGGCTGATGCGCGGGGCGGGGATGGTGGCTGGCTTCATCGGCTCGTAGCCGAACGGGCGGGGGACGCGGGCGTTGCGGGTCACCGCTTCTCCTCGTCCAGCCAGCGACAACGGCTGGAGCAGTAGACGGGCTGGCTGGCGGTCAGTGGCCGGTCGCAGCCTCGGTACTGGCATCGAGGGGTGGCGCCGGGGTGGGGGGAGGCCCCGGCGCCGGGGTGGGGGGTGTGGGCGTCGTTGAGCGCCCAGAGGAGACAGCCGACGAGGACGACGGCAGCGAGGAATCCGGTGCCGTTCATCACCGCTCCACCGCCTTCCGCAGCGCGGCGAGCTTCTGCGTGTGGGAGGCGTGCTCGGGGCCGAGGATGCGGGCCAGGTCCCGCCGGGTGCGACGGTCGACGGTGACCACGTGCCAGACGGACAGGGTGAGCAGCAGGGCGGCGATCAGGAGCCAGGTCATCGGTGCTCCCCCTTGCGGAGTCGGTGGGTGAGGGCGGCGCGGTCGGCAACCGCCCAGGCGATCAGGGCTGCGTCGATGGCAGCGACAGCGGCGAGGGTGAGCGCGGCGTGACGGAGCAGGCGGCTCATGTGGTGCCGCCTGTGCGCTCCCAGATCACCCAGAGGCCGCAACCAGGGCACTGCTGCTGCGTGTGGGTGAGGGACAGCTTCCGTGCCCACTCCTTTCGAGCCAGGTACCCGGGCGGGCCCTCCTGGTGGAACGCCTCGTCAGGGCAGCGGGTCTTAGTCGTGCGCGTCTGAGTCATGCGACACCTGCCCTGGCCGCTGTACCGCGCGCGACGACGACGGTGAGCCGCACGCCATCGACGTCAGCGACGGTGCGCCAGCCGTCGGAGCTGACGGAGTAGCAGTCGGGGCCGAGGGTGAGCGGCAGGCCAGCCGTGCGCATCTCGTAGATGAGGTGGCCGGCGAGCCCGACGCGGCCGATCTCGCCCTCACCGGCAGCGGTGCGCCCGATGGTGACGGTGATCCCGTGGGCGTTCTCGGTGACGATCACCCCGGCGTGGTAGCGGCAGACGCGGGCAACGGTGCGCAGGAGGTCGGTCATCGGGCACCGTCCAGGGCGCGGATGGTAGGGCAGGGCCACCGTTCGTCACACCACATGCAGCGCCCGCCGTCGAGCCGCCGGTGCAGCCTGCTCACGCTTTCGACGGCGGACAGGAGCCCGGGGACGTCATCGGCTGCCATAGCTGCCAGACGAGCGAGATGGACCGTCGTTGACTGCGGGTCGTTCGCGGCTGCGTCGTATTCCGCGTGGCGCCGATTGATCGCTTCCAGGTCGAGGCTCATGCCGCGCCCCCATCTCGCTGCGTAGGGATGATGTGGGCCGAGCAGTCGGCGATGCCGTGGGCGCACTCCTGTGCGAACGCGAGGGCCTGCTCGACCCGCCGCTGCTCGCCCTCCAAGGCGGACACATGCTCGACGGCGGCCTGCTGAGCGCCCCTGTTGCTGCGCCGCTGGAAGGTCAGGTCCCGGGCGATGTCGGCCTGCCACATCTCGCCGCGGATCTCGGCTAGGCGCTCCTGTAGCCGGTGGATCTCGGCGCGGGCGTCGGCCAGAGCCTCGGCCCGTGCGACCTCGGCGCGCTGGGCAGGCGTGAGGTCGGTCATGGGGTCACCAGCCCGTCGCGCGGGTCGTTGCACTCGGTCCAGGCGACGCCCACGAAGTCGCCCGTTTCCTCGTTCCAGATCGCATTGCCCGGGTCCTGAGACTGGGGCAGGCGAATGATGAGGCCCACGCGGTAGTGCGGTGCGTTGGCTGGGAGCGGAGCATCCTCGATCCAGGTGAGCCGGTAGTAGCGCCAGCGGGTCACAGTCGGGGCGGTCATGACGTCACCTCGACGGCGAGAACCAGGCATTCGGGGCAGACCATCGGCGAGGGTTCGGAGTTCGCCTGCCAGCCCACGAGCCCGCAGTCCGGGCACTTGACGTAGTGGGCATCGGCCGGGATCGGCGGGAGCGTCCTCCTGGCCGCATCGAGATACACCCGGTCACCGGGCCTCGGGGTGGTCATGACGTCACCGGCTCAGCCAGCGCGGGGCCGGTGATGCGCACGCGCATGTCCGCCCATGTGCCGGACCACTCGACGAGACCCTGCCGCTCACCGAACCGGGAGCCGACGCTCAGGCCGAACGCCTCGGCGGCAGCAGCCACGTCGGCAGCGGAGTAGAGCTGGATCGACCACGCGCCCGTGTGAGCCCGCCACTCGACGTGCAGAACCTCGACGTCCAGCGGGTCGAGCACGCGGGCGATGTGGCGCAGGTCCGCGGCGAGGGTCGTGGGGCTGGTCATGCGGCACCGGCCAGGTAGGAGAGGAGACGGTCGGTCTGCCAGGTGCGCTCGGCGTCCCTGGCGGCGTCCCTGGCGGCGTCCCTGGCGGCGTCCCAGGCGGCGGCCCAGG
>DAIETC010000154.1 GCA_027345905.1 Kineosporiaceae bacterium
AGTCCGACCAGCACGATCGGCTTGGTGTCGACGGCCAGCGGCTCAAGGGGTTGCCGCACGGCTGGTGGGCGATCGTCGTCCCGCTCGCCGCTCACTGGTCCAGCCTCATCCGCCCAGCGTAGGCCGGACAGTTGCGGTTCCCGGCGCTCCTGCGCAGGGTGAGGGGTTTTACGACCTACCGTCCGGCACTACGGAGCGGCGCTGCTAGGACTTCGCCCAGACAGTTGCCTGCCTACGACGATTCGGGGGGCTGCGCAACGCCGGCCCGTTCGTCGCGGTCGGCCCAGTCCAGCAGCGTTTGCAGGCTGAACGACGCGGCTTCCATGCCGGCCTGCAGATCGCCGAGGGCGGCGAACCGCGCCGGAACGGTCGACATCGTGCACTCCAGGGGCGCGACGTCGTCCAGCTCGTCCCACCGAATGGGAGTCGACACGGTCGCCTCTGGGACGCCGCGCACCGAGTAGGCGCTCGCGATCGTGTGGTCGCGGGCATTCTGGTTGTAGTCGACGAACAGCGCGTGGGGGTCGCGGTCGCGGCGCCACCAGGTCGTGGTGGCCAGGTCCGGTGCCCTTCGTTCGACCTCGCGCGCAAAGGCCAGTGCGGCTCGTCGTACGTCACGAAATCCCCAGCGCGCCTCGATGCGCACGTAGACGTGCAGCCCCGAACCACCCGACGTCTTGGGCCAACCGACCGCACCCAGCTCATCGAGTACCTCGTGGACGACGTGCGCCACCTGGCGCACCCGAGCAAAGTCGCACAGCGGCATGGGATCAAGGTCGATCCGCCACTCGTCGGGCAGCTCGGTGTTGCTTCGCAGCGAGTTCCAGGGGTGGAACTCGACCGTCGACATCTGCACGGCCCACACGACGCTGGCGAGCTCGGTGACGCACAGCTCGTCGGCGAAACGACCGGAGGGAAAGCCGACACGCACCGTCTCGACCCACGGGGGCGCGCCCCGGGGCACCCGCTTCTGGTGCACCTTCTCACCAGCGACACCGTCGGGGAACCGGTGCAGCATGCACGGCCGCTCCCATAGCGCTCGCACGATCCCGTCCCCGACGGCGAGGTAGTACTGGGCCAGGTCCAGCTTGGTCTGCCCAGTCAGAGGGAAGTACACCCGGTCGGGGTTGCTGATCCGCACCGTGCGCTCGCCGACGGCGAGCTCAACGGCCGGTGAGGAGGGTGCTCTGGCCACACCGATGAACCTACGCCGCGGCCATCCACCAGCTCGCCACGCGCCGGATACGCCGCGCCCACCAAAGACGGCAGGCCATCGACGAGCCCGCACAAAATGGTCGAGGCCTTCCAGCCATCGGTCCGGCCGCAGATACCACCGGTTAGCGTGAACGCGAAGGCAGCCATCGTTCGGGGTCGGCATTATCGTTAGCATAGGTAATGAGATATGCTAACGACATGCCCCGCACAGAGACGACCACTCGTGGCGCCACACGGCCGGCTCCGGGAGCAAAGACCGACGCGGCCGACTCGTCGGGGCGCATGGCGCCCCCCGAGCCAGTGAGCAGGAAGCCGTCCTTGGCTGCCGAATTGCGGCTGGCGGTGATGCACACCTCGCGTCGGCTCCGGCTCGAGCGCAGCTCCAGCGACATCACCCCCGGCCAGTTCACCGTCCTTGCGGTGCTTGACCGGCACGGGCCGCTCACCCCTCGCGAGCTGGCAAACCACGAGAAGGTGCAGCCGCCGTCGATGACCCGCACCCTGGCCGGGCTACAGGATCTCGGGCTGGTGTCGCGCACCGAGCATCCCACCGACGGGCGCCAGGTTCTCATGTCCCTGACGCGACGCGGGCGCGCTGAGATCCTCGAGACGCGCCGCCGGCGAGACGCCTGGCTGGCGAAGCGACTGGCCCAGCTCGACACCGCCGAGCGTGATGTGCTCGCCCAAGCCGCCACGATCTTGGCCAAGGTGGCCGAATGAGCCCGACGTTCCGGGCACTGCGCACGGTGAACTACCGCCTGTGGGCCAGTGGGGCTCTCGTCTCGAACACCGGGACCTGGATGCAACGGGTAGCGCAGGACTGGCTCGTCTTGACGGTGCTGACCCACCATTCGTCTGTTGCTCTGGGTATCACCACCGGCCTGCAGTTCGCGCCAATGCTGCTGCTGGCGCCGATAGCGGGCGTGCTCGCCGACCGGATGCCCAAACGGCGCCTGCTCATGATGACCCAGAGCGCGATGGGCAGCATCGGGCTGTTGCTGGGTGTGCTCGTGGTGACCGGGGCGGTGCGCCTGTGGATGGTCTACGTTCTCGCGTTGGCGCTCGGCGCGGCGGCTGCTGTGGACGCACCGGCACGCCAGGCATTCGTGAGCGAGATGGTCCCCCGCGAGGACATCAGCAACGCGGTGAGCTTGAACAGCGCCTCGTTTCATGCGGCCAGGATCGTAGGACCCGCAATGGCCGGGCTGCTCATCTCTTGGGTCGGGACCGGCCCGGTCTTCTTCATCAACGCCGTGTCCTTCGGCGCCGTCATCGTCTCGTTGGCTCGCATGCGCGTCCATGACCTTGCGCCGCCCCCAGTGGGGGTTCGGGGCAGGGGCCAGTTGCGGGCGGGTCTGCAGTACGTCCGTGGACGCCCGGACCTCGTCCTGATCCTCGCCATCATCGGCATGGTGGGGACCTTTGGCCTGAACTTTCAGATGACGACTGCTCTGATGGCCACATCGGTCTTCGGCACGGGAGCCGGCCAGTACGGCCTCTTGGGCTCCATCATGGCGGTGGGGTCACTGAGTGGAGCCCTGCTGGCGGCTCGGCGTGAACGGCCGCGGCTGCGCCTGGTCATCGGTTCTACTTTGGCGTTCGGGATCTTCGCCTCCGTGGCGTCCGTGATGCCGACGTACACGCTGTTCGCGATCGCTCTGGTCCCGGTCGGCGTGTCCTCCCTCACGCTCATGACCAGCGCGAACGCTGCGGTGCAGCTGTCGGTCTCGCCGCAGATGCGCGGGCGCGTGATGGCGATCTACATGGCGATCTTCATGGGGGGAACCCCGATAGGCGCCCCGATCATCGGCTGGATCGGAGCCCAGTTCGGGGCTCGCTGGACGATCGGCGTCGGTGGCATCGTCGCCGTGGTGACCTCGCTGGCGGCAGCCGCCTGGTTGCTGCGGGGACGTGACACTCGCGGCCACGAGCCTGTCGATCGCCGGCCCGACGTGAAACCACCCCCAGCCGCGCCCGTTCAGGCACCGACGGGTGAGTTCGACGTGCTCGCGACCGCAGCGAGTGGGACTGGGTTGGAGAGTCGCGCACCTCGTGCCAACGCCGATTGCGGTGCCGGTGCCAGCGCCCTTGGCGGTGCCGGCGCCGCTCGCGGTGACGGTTCACCGGCCGATCGCGTGCCTTACCGCTGCGTACAGTGACCGCGTGAACCGGAGCTCGCGATGACACCGCGCAGCCGCCGCTGGCTGGTCAGTGCGGTGCTGCTGGCCCTGCTCCTCACCGTCGTCGTGGGGCAGCTGCGGCGCTAGTTTCGGTCATCAGGACATGGTGCATCCAGTGGCTGAATCCGCTTGCGGTCTACGGCCAGACCTGTGGATCAACCTGCGATGACGACATCACTTCGACCTTCTCATAGGTGTCTCTGGCCCGAGGGTCGCGGTGGCGAGGTCAACCTTGTGCTCTAGGGCGGCAAGCGCCACCAGCGCGTCGTAGGCCGTGCCACCGGCGATTTCGATCCGGCTCAGCAGATCGGGTGGTCGACGGCCGTCTGCGACCCAAGCAGGAGCGGTGCGGAGAACTGGTGGCCCCCGTCCGAGAGGACGCCGAGGGCGAACGGTGCGCAGCCGCTTGCGACACCGGCACCCAACGTCGCCCAGTTCGCAGTGGCGTCCGGACGCCCGCTGGACGCGCGCAGCAACCGGCTCAGGGCCAGGGGGAACGGCACGGAGAGACCGAGCCCGATGATGAGCAGGCCGATGACGACCAACCGCGGGTCCGCGCCAGCCAGACGACCAGCCAGCCGGCCGCCGCCACGGCGAGCGAAGTCAGCGGCCGGTCTCTACGTTGGCGACCGTAGGCCCCGTTGGCGGTAGCTCTCGGTTCTGGTGTCGCCCAGTGTGGCCCCGGGTTACTCGGCGGCCCGGCCGGCGACGTCGGCCCGGATGCCCGCTGGGTCGCGTCTGACGTGCACAATCGCGAGCACGTAGATCGTGTGGTCGGACACCAGGTACACCACCATGAAGGGGAACCGCCGCAGGAGCACACGTCGGTACTCCTCGAACAGCATCATGCCGGCATGCGGGAACAACAGGACGCCGTCGATCTCCTCGCTCAGTCGCGCCCTGAACTTGGCAGGCAGCGCCCGATCCCGCTGCGCGTAAAAGCCGACGATGTCTGCGATGTCCGCCTCGGTCCCTGGGTGGAAGATGAGGCGGTGCTGGGTCATGCCCAGTGGGAGCCGATCCGGGAGTCAAGCTCATCCCAACCAAGGCCGATGGACGGGTCGGCCTCAAGTTCGGCATGCCGCGAACGGATCACGGCCTTCTGAGCCTGGGTCAGTTCGTGAGCGGCAGCGTCCACGGTGTTCTCGATGTACTCCACAAGCTCAAGACGTTCCTCAAGGCTGAGTGCCTCGATCGCTGACTGCAGAGCCGGGTTGACCATGCACCCAGGTTACCTCTGACGCCGCGCAGACGGGGTCGGCATGCTCCCACGTCAGCGCGGGTCGTTGGGCGTTGGCGATCCCACACGCCCTGGACATGCCGTGTGCGCTCAGTCCAACCGCTCCACCACGTAGTCGATGCAAGCGGTCAGAGCCTGGACGTCGGCCGGGTCGATCGCGGGGAACATCGCGATGCGCAGCTGGTTGCGACCAAGCTTGCGGTAAGGGCCCGTATCGACGATTCCGTTGCGCCGCAAGGCCTTCTCCACCAACGTCGCATCGACGTCGGCGCTGAAGTCGATCGTCGCGACGACGTTGCTGCGGTGCGCCGGGTCCGTGACGAAGGGTGTGGTGAACTGCGTGCGCTCGGCCCAGCCATACAGGTGGGCCGCCGACTCGGCGCTGCGCCCGGTGGCCCACGCCAGGCCGCCGTTGCCGAGCAGCCAGTCGAGCTGCGTGGCCATCATCACCAGCGTCGCGATGGCGGGTGTGTTGTACGTCTGGTCCAGCCGGCTGTTGGCCACGGCGGTGGTCAGGCTCAGCGACTCGGGGATCCAACGCCCACTCGCGGCGATCTCCTCGGCCCGCGTCAGCGCCGCCGGTGACAGCAGGGCGAACCAGAGGCCACCGTCGCTGGCGAAGCCCTTCTGCGGCGCGAAGTAGTAGACGTCGGCCTGGCTCACGTCGACGGGCAGCCCGCCGGCGCCTGAGGTGGCGTCAACGAGCACCAGCGGGCCGCCGTCCGCGCTGGACGCGGTGCCAACCACCCGCTGGACCGGCGCCATCACGCCGGTGGACGTCTCGTTGTGCGGCCACGCATGGACGTCGACCCCGGGATCGGCGCAAGCCTGTGGGCAAGAGCCGGGCGCAGCCTGCACCACCCGCGACTGCGAGAGAAAGGGCGCGGCCGCGGTCGCGGCCGCGAACTTGGCCGAGAACTCGCCGAAGACCAGGTGCTGAGCCCGTTCGCGAACCAGTCCCAGGGTCGCGACGTCCCAGAACAGCGTCGAACCGCCATTGCCCAGCACCACCTCGTATCCGTCCGGCAGCGTGAACAGGTCCGCCAGGCCACGGCGCACCCGCCCGACGAGCGAGCGCACGGGCGCCTGGCGGTGCGAGGTGCCGATCAGGTGCCGACCGGCGTCGAGCACGGACTGGACCTGTTCGTGGCGCACCTTGCTCGGGCCGGAGCCGAACCGCCCGTCAGCCGGGAGCAGGTGGGCCGGGATGTCAACGCTCACGCGAGCAGTCTTCCAGGCCCGACGGCAGTCCGGCCGCCGGGCTGCGGTGCGCGGCGCTCAGGTCGGGCGGTTGCTGGCGGTCCGGTGCGTCGGGCGGACGGCGCTGGTCCAGCCCGCGACATCCTGGGGCTGACGCGGGCCGGGGCCGACGTACCGGGCCGAGGGCCGCAGGAGGCGCCCAGTGCGCTTTTGCTCCAGGATGTGCGCCGACCACCCGGCCGTGCGGGCACAGGTGAACATCGGCGCGAACATGGCGGGTGGCACCTGCGCGAAGTCCAAGATCATGGCCGCCCAGAACTCCACGTTCGTCGCCAGCACCCGGTCTGGGCGTCTGGCGTGCAGCTCGGCCAAGGCCGCCTGCTCCAGGCCCGCCGCCACCTCGAACCGGGGTGCGCCGAGACGCTGGGCGGTGGCGCGCAGCACGCGCGCCCGCGGGTCCTGCGCGCGGTAGACGCGATGCCCGAACCCCATGAGCCGCTCGCCGCGGTCGAGCACCCCCCGCACATACGCGGCGGGGTCGCCACAGTCCTCGACCGCTTCGATCATGTGCAGCACTCGCGCCGGCGCGCCACCGTGCAGCGGGCCGCTCATCGCCCCCACCGCCCCGGACAGGCAGGCGGCCACGTCGGCGCCGGTCGAGGCGATGACCCGGGCGGTGAAGGTCGAGGCGTTCATCCCGTGCTCTGCCGCGGACACCCAGTAGGCGTCCACCGCCTCGACATGGCGGGGATCGGGCTCACCGCGCCAGCGGATCATGAAGCGCTCGACCACCGTGCTCGCCTTGTCGACCTCACGCTGGGGCACCATCGGCTGGTCCTGCCCGCGCGCGGACTGCGCGATGAAGCTCAACGCCATCACCGAGGCCCGGGCCAGGTCGGCCCGGGCGGTCTTGGCATCGATATCCAGCAGCGGGCGAAAGCCCCAGATCGGTGCGAGCTGGGCCAGAGCGCTCTGCACGTCGACGCGGACATCGCCGGTGTGCACGGGCAGCGGGAACGGCTCGGCGGGCGGCAGGCCAGGGTTGAACTTGTTGTCGACCAGCAGGCCCCACACGTTGCCGAACGAGACGTGACCGACCAGGTCGGTGATGTCGACGCCGCGGTAGCGCAGCGAGCCGCCGTCTCGATCTGGCTCGGCGATGGTGGTCTCGAAGGCGATGACCCCTTCCAGGCCTGGCCGGAAGGCTGGGTCGGGGGGCGCGTGCGTCATGGCGCTCCTCTGTCGAGGGTCGAGTGCCCGGTTCGAATGCCGGCGGCACGGCGATGCTGCACCGCACCGGGGCCAAGTGTGCACGTTCCCGGGCGCACTACATTCTTCGGGTGAGCGAGTTGCCCATCATCGACCCGACCGTGCGGCGCACATACGCCGGCACCGGGCTCGCGGACGACGTCACGGGGGCACCGTTGCCGCTGCTTCGCCTGTGGTGGGCCCAGGCCGTCGACGACGAGCGGATCGCCGAGCCCGACGCCATGGTGGTGGCCACGGTTGACGAGGCCGGCAACCCGGACGCGCGAACCGTACTACTGAAGCAGTTGACTCCGGCCGGCTTCACGTTCTTCACCAATACCGACTCGACCAAGGGACGCCAGCTGCGGCGCACGCCGTACGCCGCCCTGGTGCTGCTGTGGCACCCGATGCATCGCCAGGTGCGGGTGCGCGGGCCCGTCACCCAGGTGGCTCGCGAGGAGGCGGCGGCCTACTTCGCCACCCGGCCACGAGACTCACAGGTGGCCTCCGCCGCCTCCCAGCAGTCCCGGCCGGTCGCCTCACGGGCGCAGCTCGAACGAGCCGTCGCCGCCGAGCAGGCCCGCTGGCCCGACACCGGGTCGCCGACCGACGTCCCGTTGCCGCCCTCCTGGGGGGGCTATCGCCTGCAGCCGGACGAGGTGGAGCTGTGGGCGGGGCGGCCCTCGCGCCTGCACGACCGGATCCTGTTCAGGCGCGCCGGCACCGGCGATCTGGACGACGCGTCGGCCTGGACGGTGACCCGCCTTCAGCCGTGAGCGCCACGGTCCCTTACGCCAGGTCCAGCTGGATGATCGGGGCCGTGGTGGGCTGGCGCGAACCGCCGGCTGGTTCGACGGTGACGCCGAGGCGCAGACCCGGTTTGACGTCGTGCGCAACGATCGCCGTGCCAGGGTTCAGCAGGCCGACCGAACGCGGAAGGCCGTCACCGAGCACCCAGAGCTGCAACGCGTGGCCGGCGCCGACGTCCGGCAGCGTCTGGCCGACGAACACCGCGCTGCCCTTGGACGCCGACATGATGACCCGCGCGCTGCTCCCCTGCGCGCCGGTGGCGCTCACCGTGCGCGCGTCGGGCGCGGCCAGCACTGAGGCCACCTCGCTTGCGGCTTGCTGCATCGACTGGGCCCGCTGCTGCTCGCGCAGGGCCAGCCCCCCCAGGCTGCCGGCCAGCACCACGAGCGCTGCCGCGACCGCAAGCCACATGCGTGCGCTCGTGGGGTTTCCGCGGCGCAGCGTGCCCGCGGTGTCCGCGCGGGGGGTGGTCAACGGCGGCTCCTGACGGGTGCTGCGCACCTGGGCCATCAGGCGGCGGCGAAACTGCTCGTCAGGCGCGGCGGCCACGGCCAGCCCGAGCATGGCACCGGTCGCCCGCAGTCCGGCGACCTCCTGCGTGCACGACTCGCAGCCGGCCAGGTGCGCCACGAAGGCGGCCCGCTCGCCAGGCTCGAGCGCGTCGATGGCGTAGGCGCCGGTCAGCGTGTGCAAGTCCAGGCCGTTCATGCGCTCACCCCCAGGCAGTCGCGCAACCGGATCAAACCGTCCCGCAGCCGAGTCTTGACGGTGCCAAGAGGTACGTCCAGCAACTCACCCACCTCCTTGTAGGTGTAGCCGCCGTAGTAGGCGAGCTGCACGGCCTCGCGCTGCAGCCCGGTGAGCCCCCCGAGGCAACGGCGTACGGCCTGCTGTTCAAGGCGCAGCTCGACACTCTCGTAGACCTCGTCGAACTCCCGTCCCAGGTCGCGACGGCCGACGCGCTGGTCGCGGTCGCTGGACGCCTGCGCCGATCGCACCCGGTCGACGGCGCGGGCGTGCGCCATCGTCATGACCCAGGACGTCACGCTGCCGCGGGCGGGATCGAAGCGGGCGGCCGTGCGCCACACCTCGAGCAGTACCTCTTGGGCCACCTCCTCGGACTGAGCCGGGTCGCGCAGCACGCGGCGGACCAGGCCGAGCACCGCTGGCCCCACCCGCTCGTACAACGACTCGAAGGCGGCCTCGTCGCCCAGAGCCACACGGCGCACCAAGTCCTCCAGGGCCCGCTGTTCCAGGCTCGGGCTGGTGGCGCTGGGGGCGTCCTTGACCAGGCCCAGACGTCTCTGGCTGGCGGCCACAAGTCCCCCTCTCGAGCGTCGGGTCACGGCGGCGCTTGGTTCACGATGGCGCTCCCCCCGTCTTCGCAGCCGGCGCCCGCGCGGATTGCCCGAGTGCGCCGGCATACGCGTCGATTGTGTCGCCTGCCGGTGCGGACCGCCGCTTCGGCAGGTGACCCCCCGGCCAGCGACCGCGTAGGCTCGCCCGCACAGCGATCAGAGAGGGGACTTGCGCAGGTGAGCGACCTGATCGACACCACCGAGATGTACCTGCGCACCATCTTCGAGCTGGAGGAAGAGGGCATCGTCCCGCTGCGCGCCCGGATCGCCGAACGGCTGAACCACAGCGGGCCCACCGTGTCGCAGACCGTTGCCCGGATGGAGCGGGCCGGGTTGCTGGTGGTCAGTGGTGACCGCCACCTCGAGCTCACGGCGGACGGGCGCAGCAAGGCGACCCGGGTCATGCGCAAGCACCGGCTCGCCGAGCGCCTGCTCATCGACGTCATCGGCCTGGAGTGGAAGTACGTCCACGAGGAGGCCTGCCGGTGGGAGCACGTCATGAGCGAGCGGGTCGAGCTGCGGCTGCTGGACATCCTGGGCAGGCCGACGCAGTCGCCGTACGGCAACCCGATCCCCGGGCTGGACGAGCTGGGCGTCACCGACGTCGGTGAGCAGTTCCTCGACGGGCTGCACCGGCTGACCGAGGTCGCCGCCGAGACCGGGTGCTGGGTGACCGTTCGCCGCATCGGCGAACCCGCCCAGGACAACCCGCAGATGCTGGCCGAGCTGGATGCCGCGGGTCTGCGCCCGGGCAGCAGTGTGTCCGTACGGCGGGTCGCAGGTGCCCTGACCGTCGCCAGCTCAGTCGCACCCGAGATGCACGTGGTCGACGCAGTCGCCGACCACGTGTTCGTCGCGCTCGCCGAGTAGGCGCCGGGCTGTGGGGGGTCGGTGACAACGCCCCTAGCGGGACGGTAGGTTGTGCGCACCTGCCCACGAACTGTGGGCAGTCCCTTGTGCGGACGCCGAACTCTGCCACCGCTCGCGAGGGACCGTTTCGACACCGTCTGGCAGAGGCGGGGGACCCACGTGTTGGGTGTCGTGGCCATGAGCCGCGACTCCCTTGGGGTGAAGTCTGTGCGCGCCGCACGTTCGCACAGGCCGGGTGATCTCCCACCCGAACCCGACAGCTCACCTCGAAGGCGTCGGAGAGGCCACTATTTTGACGTCCCGCCGCCCAGGTCGCCACCGCGACGTACCCCCCGCTACGACATCGACCGCGGTGACACCGCGCCAGTTCGCGCAGGCGATCCTGCCCCAGCTCGCGTCCGGCGCCCGGGCGTCCGGTGGTCCCGTCGCCAAGGCAGGCGCCGTACTGGCGGTGTCCGGTGGCCTGGTGGCCTCCCTCGGCATGCAGTCCCAGTCGGTTGCCATGACCACTGTCCCGGCCTCGTCCAGGTCTGCGACCGCCGGCGCGAGCGACCCGACGGCCATCGCCGCGTCGTCGGCCGGTTGGTTCACCACGCGCGGCGCCTCGGGGCTACCGCAGGCCCTGGTCCTGCCGCCGGTCGTCGAGCCGGCGCCCCCGCATGTCGGCCAGAGCGTGGTCGCCGAGCGGACCGCACCCAAGAAGACTGCAGCGCGGCTTGCGACCCCGCCGGCGCGCACCATCCGCCCGTTCACCAGCGTGTCCCGCTCCTCGACGCGGGTGTCGATGACGAGCGCATCGGGCAGCAGCGCCTCGGACAGTACGGCTCGCTCCGTTGCTCCGGTCTCGATTCGCGCGGGCGCGCCTGGATCGCCGCAGTTCGGTGCGGCCGTGCTGGCCATCGCCGCCCGCTACGCGGGAATCGCCTACCGCTACGGCGGCACGACGCCTGCTGGGTTCGACTGCTCCGGTTTTACCCGTTACGTGTTCGCGCAGGTGGGCATCGACCTGCCACGCACCAGCGACGGGCAGCGCGCCGCGACCACGCGCATCTCTCGCAGTGCGGCCGTGGCGGGCGACCTGGTGTTCATGCCCGGTCACGTGGGCATCTACGCCGGCAACGGGATGATGTGGGACTCACCACGATCCGGTGAGGTCATCGCGCTGCGACCGGTCTACTCCAGCTCGGCGACCTACGGGCGGGTCGGCTGAGGCCGTCCGGCGTGATTGATTCGCCGTACTCGCGTGAATTCAGGGCGCTCGCGCCCTAGGCTGACCCTGGTCCGTCACACCGGGCGGGCCTGGGCGTCGCCGTGTCCCGCATGCCAGCAGGGCCCGTCGGCGAGGAAGGGGCCACGCCGTGCGGACGCTGGTTCTAAATGCCGGGTACGAGCCGCTGTCGGTCGTCTCGTTTCGCCGTGCCGTCGTGCTGGTGCTCTCCGGCAAGGCCACCGTGCTCGCCGAGACCGGGCAGCCGTTGCGCAGCGCCGAGCTCGAGCTGGGCACTCCGTCGGTGATCTTGCTCGTGCGTTACGTCCGCGCCCCCCGGCGCCGGGTGGCCGCGGTGAGCCGACGGGGCGTCCTGAGCCGAGACGGGCACCGGTGCGCATACTGCGGGTCGCTTGCCTCGACCATCGACCACATCGTTCCCCGCTCTCGAGGCGGGGACGACACGTGGTTGAACCTGGTCGCCTGCTGCCTGCGGTGCAACGGGGTCAAGGGCGACCGGACGCCCGGCGAGATGGGGTGGCGGCTTCGGGTCCGCCCGCACGCGCCCGGCGGTCCGGGCTGGGTCCTGCGCGGCGCCGAGGCACTCGACCCCCGCTGGGAGGAGTTCCTCGGGGCGGCAGCGTGAGTCGGCGTGGCAGCGTGAGTCGGCGTGGCAGCGCAAAGGCGCCGGGGGCGTCGGCGAATCCGTAACCCAACTGTGACCCGCCGGTCAGCGCCAGGCGCTAGCGTGCGCGGTCGTCCCCTCTGACGAAAGCAGGCCCGTGTGACCAGCACCGAGTCGACATCCGGTACCCCGATCCTCGCCGAGGTCCGTGAGGGCAGCTACGGCGCGAAGGTCGTCGCCATCGAACCCGGCGGCGCGGGGTTCATCCCGCTGGCCGAGCGCCACGGCAACCCGCTCTCGCTGTTCTGGACGTGGACCTCGCCGAACCTGGAGTTCGCCACCATCTTCGTCGGGGTGATCTCGGTGGCGTTCTTCGGCCAGACGCTGCCCCAGGCCATCGCGGCGCTCGTCCTCGGCACCGCCCTGGGGGCGCTCACCCACGGCATCTTGTCCGCACGCGGCCCGCAGTTCGGTGTCCCGCAGATGATTGCCTCGCGGATCGCCTTCGGGTACCGCGGCAACGTGTTGCCGGCCGGCCTGAACGCGGTCGTGGCCGGCATCGGCTGGTTCGCCGTGAACAGCGTCAGCGGCACGTTCGCGCTCAACTCGCTCACCGGTCTGCCGAAGGTGCCCAGCTTGGTGCTCATCGTGCTCGTGCAGATCGCGATCGCGTTCTTGGGTCACAACTTCGTGCACGGGTTCGAGAAGTACGTGTTCCCGTTGCTGGCCCTGGCGTTCGTCCTGGCTGCCGTGTTCATCCTGCCCAAGGCCAGCACGTCCGGCGCGCCCGGCGGCGGTGGCATCGGGGGCTTCCTCATCACCCTCGGCGCGGCGTTCGGGTACGCCGCCGGCTGGAACCCTTACGCCACCGACTACACGCGCTACTTCTCCCCGCAGACCAGCAAGCGGGCCATCGGCCTGTACGCGGGCCTTGGCATCTTCGTGTCCTGCACGGCCCTGGAGATCATCGGTGCCGCATCGGCGACGATCGCGGCGCCCAAGGATGCCAGCCCGACGGACGCCTTCACCGGGCACATGCCGAGCCTGGTGGCCAGCCTGGTCCTGCTGGCGATCGTCATCGGCGCCATCTCGGCCAACGCCATCAACGTGTACTCGGGCACCATGTCGTTCCTCGCGCTCGGCGTGCGGCTGCGGCTGTCCAGGGCCCGTGCCATCGTCGCGGCGGTCTTCGGGGTGGTCGGGCTGTTGGTGGCTCTGGGTGGGCTGCAGGACGCTGGTCAGAAGTACGAGAACTTCCTGCTGGTCATCTCGTACTGGGTCGGGCCCTGGCTGGGCGTGTACCTCGCCGACCAGGTTCTGCGCCGGGGGCACCGGGTCGACGGCTTCCTGTTCGACACCCGGCACAACCCCTGGGCGGGATTCGCCGCCATGGGGCTGGCCATGGTGGTCTCGATCGGATTGTTCTCCAACCAGAGCCAGTACCTCGCGCCGCTGCCCAAGGCCTATCCCGGGCTCGGCGACGTCACCTTCGAGGTTGGCTTCGTCCTGGCGGTGGTGCTGTACGCCCTGTTCTTCCGGCTGCAGCGCTCAGGGCCCACCGACGAGGTGCTCGCCCTACCCTGACTGTTCGCCCCCGGACGTCGGCGCCGGGGCCGGGCGCAGAAAGTTCACGGCGCGCGGCGCACCGTCGACCAGGACGCTGCTGTGCGCCGGCTCGGTGCGCGCGACGACCTGGCCACCGCGCAGCACCAGCCAGCGCGGGTTGACCAGGCGGATGGCGTCCTGGGCGCTCGGTGCGTCGAAGACGACGAGGTCGGCCGGCCCCCCGACGCGCAGCCCGTAGTCCCGCAGACCTAGCGCGGCCGCTGGGTTCGTGGTGAGCATCTGCATCAGGTACGGCAGCTCGCTCGCCCCGCTGAGGTGCCCCGTGTGCGCCAGGACGAACGCGGCCTGCACCGGGTCGCCGTAGCCCAGGGGGTACCACGGGTCCATCACCGAGTCGTGCCCGATCGCCACGTTCACCCCGGCTGCCCGCAGTTGTTTGACGCGGGTACCCCCGCGGCGTACGGGCCCGTGGTCGAACCGGCCCTGCAGTACGGCGTTGTCGAGCGGGTTGCTGACCATGTGCAGTCCGGCGCGGGCGATGTTGGTGATCAGCCGGGCCGCGTACGCTCCGTTGTAGGAATGCATCGCGGTGGTGTGGCTGGCGGTGACCGCTCCGGCCAAGCCGCGCTTGATCGTCTCGGCCGCCATCACCTCGACGAACCGGGCGTGCTCGTCGTCCGTCTCGTCGCAGTGGATGTCGATGCGCCGATCGAACTCCTGCGCCAGGTCGAAGACGAACTGCACGCTGGCGACGCCGTCCTCGCGGGTCAGCTCAAAGTGCGGGATGCCGCCGACGACGTCGGCGCCCAGCTCGAGCGCCTCGCGCATCAGGTCCGCACCGCCGGGGTAACCGAAGATGCCCTGCTGCGGGAAGGCCACCAGCTGCAGGTCGACCAGACCGGCGAAGTCGGCCTGCACGGCAAGCATCCCGCGCAGCGCGCGCAGCTGCGGGTCGCAGACGTCGACGTGGCTGCGCACGTGCTGCACGCCGCAGGCCAGCTGCCAACGCAGCACCTCGCTGGCCCGCTCGCGGACGTCGTCCGGCGTCAAGGTTGCGACGCGCTCGCCCCACACGGCGATGCCCTCGAACAGCGAGCCGGACTCGTTCTGCCGCGGCTGGCCGACGGTGAGCGCCGCGTCCAGGTGGATGTGCGGTTCGACCAGAGGGGGAGTGACCAGCCGGCCCTCGACGTCGACGACGTCCACGGGATCGGCTTGCGGAGCCTGGGACTCGCGGCCCATTGCGACCACCCGGCCAGCGTCGATGACGATGTCGAGGACGCGTTCGTCCAGCAGGCGGGCGTTGCGCAGGACCCTCGGCCGCGCCCTCAGCGCCGTCCCGTGCGCGTCGTCCGCGATCACCGTGGGGCCATCCGCAAAGCACCGTCCATGCGCACCGTCTCGCCGTTGAGGTAGTCGTGGGCGATCAGCATGAGCGCCAGCTCGGCGTACTCCTCTGGCGTGGCCAGGCGCTGCGGGAACGGGACGCCGGCGGCCAGGTTCGCGCGGTACTCGTCGGTGATCTTGGCCATCATCGGGGTGTCGACGATGCCCGGGGCGATGGTGTTGACCCGGATCCCGTGCTGCGCAAGGTCTCTGGCGGCGGGGATGGTCATGGCGACGACGCCACCCTTGGACGCCGAGTAGGCGATCTGGCCGACCTGTCCCTCGTAGGCGGCCACCGATGCGGTGTTCACGATCACGCCGCGCTGCCCCTCGGCGTCCGGTTCGGTGGCTGCCATCACCTCGGCGCCCAGGCGCAGCACGTTGAAGGTGCCGAGGAGGTTGACCATGATTACCGTGCGGAACAGCTCGAGGTCGTGCGGGCCCTGTTTGCTCAGAACCCTTGCGCCAGCGACGATCCCGGCACAGTTGACGATGATCCGCAGCGGCGCGGGCCCCTTCGCGACCTGCTGGACGACGTCCCTGACCTGCTCGTCGCTGGTGACGTCGGCGGCGGCCAGGCTGACCCCTTGGACGGGCCGCGCGTTCTCCAGGGCGCCAGGAAGGTCGATCCCGGTCACCTGCGCTCCTTCGGCCGCGAGCGCGGCGGCGGTGGCGGCGCCCAGGCCCGAGGCGGCACCGGTGACGATGGCGGCGGTTCCGGCGATCTGCATGCTGGCTCCTGTTGGGGGATGAACTCAGTGGGCGAGGTGGCGGCTGATGACGAGTCGTTGGATCTGGTTGGTGCCCTCGAAGATCTGCATGATCTTGGCTTCACGCATGTACCGCTCCAGGGGGAAGTCACGGGTGTAGCCGTAGCCGCCGAGCACCTGCACCGCGTCCGTGGTGACCTTCATGGCGGCGTCGGTCGCCACCAGCTTGGCGATGCTCGCCTGGCGACTGTAGGGCCGACCGGCGTCGCGACGGCGGGCGGCGTCCAGGTAGGTGGCTCGGGCCGACTCTACGGCTGCGGCCATGTCGGCGAGCACGAAGCCGAGGCCCTGGTGGTCGATGATGCGCTCACCGAAGGTGCGGCGCTGCTTGGCGTAGGCGACTGCGTCGTCGAGGGCGCCCTGCGCGAGCCCGACGGCGACCGCGGCGATGCCGAGCCGCCCGGAGTCCAGCGCGCCGAAGGCGATGGACAGGCCCTTGCCCTCGTCCCCGATGAGGCGCTCGGGCTCGAGCAGGGCGTCGTCCCACAGCAGGCTGGTCGTGGGGACGGCGCGTAGCCCCATCTTGTCCTCGGGCCTGCCGAACGACAGGCCCGGCATGCTGCCCGGGGTCAGGAAGCACGAGACGCCCCGGGTGGGGTCGGGGCCGGTGCGGGCGAACAATGTGTAGAAGTCGGCCTTGCCGCCACTGGTCACCCAGGCCTTGGTGCCGGTGATCCGCCAGCCCTGCTCAGCCCGCTGGGCCCGGCAAGCCAGCGCGGCGGCGTCCGAACCGGCCTGCGGCTCGGACAGGCTGTACGCCCCGAGCTGGGTGCCGCCCAGCATCTCGGGAAGCCAGCGCTGCTGCTGCTCGGGTGCGCCGTACGCCGCCAGCGGGAAGCAGGACAGGGTGTGCACGCTGACGGCCACGGCCACCGCGGCCCAGCGTGCGCCCAGCTCTTCGAGCACCTGCAGGTAGACCTCGTACGGCTGGGCGCCGCCGCCGAGCTCCTCGGGATACGGCAGACCCAGCAGTCCGGCCGACCCCAGGGTGGCGAACACCTCGGCGGGGAAGCGTTCGCTGGCCTCGTCCTTGGCTACTCGTGGCGTGAGCTCGCCGTCGGCGAGGTCGCGGGTCAGGGCGATCAGGTCGTGCGCCTCAGCTGTGGGCAGCATCCGGTCGACCGGCACGGCACCCCTTCGACGGCTGGTTCTGGACGGGCTGGCATCGGGCGCTCCCGAGAGTACTTCGGCCGGCCTGCCTTCCCGACCGGGCCGCCCGGCGCTCGTGCGGGGTAAGGGGGCGCGATCGGCCGGCGAGTCAGCCGTATCGGTCACCGCACGTGCCCCCGAGAGGACTCGAACCTCCGACACAGGGTTTAGGAAACCCTTGCTCTATCCCCTGAGCTACGAGGGCGGGGGGCCGGCGGCGAACCGGCCGTCGGCGCGCCGTCGAGGCTATCGGACGGCCCGGACCCGATGCGGGATCGGGCCGACGCGAGCCAACGCAGGGTATTGGGGCAACTACGCATCACCGGCGATGCGTAGTTGCCCCAATCACGCGAAACTGCTTGGCGGACGCGAAGGGCGGCAACGGGTCGGCGAGCGAGGACAGCCGGCCCGCTGCCCGCCACAGCCGGGCCACGAGGTCGCGGTCTTGCGGGGTCACCAGGTTGCCCATCAGTCGAAGGGCCAGCGTCATCAGCGGACGCGAGCGCAACCCGACCGGGCCCACGACGGGCAGCAGGCCGGGCACGGTGATCAGCCCCGCGAGGCGGCGGGCGATCGAGAACGCCTCCCCGTAGCTCTCCCGCAGCAGGGCCGGCCACGCGAGGCTCAGGTCGCCAGAGCGGGCGACACCGCGAGAGCCGAAGGTCGAGCGCGCCGTCCCCGGGTCGGCGCACATCAGCTCGACGACCAGCCGGCCGGTCTCCAGTCCGTAGTCGATGCCCTCCCCGTTGAGCGGGTTGATGCAGGCGGCGGCGTCACCGATGCATGCCCAGTTCGGCCCAGCGACGCCGCTGACCGCACCGCCCATGGGCAGCAGGGCGGACGCCGGAGCCCGCACCGGCCCGTCCAGCGCCCAGTCCGCGCGCCGCTGGTCGACATAGACCCCCAGCAAGGGCCGCAGGCCCACCTCGGCCGGACGACGGGAGGTGGCCAGGGTGCCGACGCCGATGTTCACCTGTCCGGCCCCCAGGGGGAACACCCAGCCGTAGCCGGACAGCAGCTCGCCCGCGGCGCCGCGCAGCTCCAGGTGGCTGCTGATCCAGGGGTCGTCGCTGCGCGCGGAGGTCGCGTAGCCACGGACGGCCACGCCGTACACCGTGTCCTGGTGCCACTGGCGTCCGAGCACCCGGCCGAGGGGGCTGCGGGCGCCGTCCGCCACGACCAGCCAGCGGCAGCGCACGCTGAACACGTCGTCGCCGCGACGGAACACAACGGCACTGACGCGCTCGCCGTCGCGCTCGACGTCCACCGCCTGCGCGTCTTGCAGCGGGGTGGCGCCGCTGGCCAGGGCCACGTGGCGGATGGTGGCGTCCAGCTCGGTGCGCGGCACGGCGCTGCCGTGGGCCGGCAGGGCGCCGCCGGGCCAGGGCAGGTACAGCTCCTGCCCGAAGCCGTGGGCGCGCAGGCCCCAGTTCGCGGGTCGCCCGCGCAGCCAGTCGCCCAGCCCGAGGCCACGCAGCTCGGCGATGGCGCGCGGGGTCAGCCCGTCGCCGCAGGCCTTGTCACGCGGGAAGGTCGCCCGGTCGGCCAGGACCACGTCCAGCCCGCGACGCGCGGCCCAGGCCGCCGCCGCCGAGCCCGCCGGGCCGGCCCCCACCACCAGGACGTCGGTGGACGCCGGCGGCGGCGAGGGCGGT
>DAIETC010000024.1 GCA_027345905.1 Kineosporiaceae bacterium
GGTACGGCTGCGGCTGCGGTGTCCGGGTTCGCCCGGCGTTGGCCATGACCACGGCGATGTAAGGCAAGAAGACCGCAAACCCCACGAAGACCCAGCGCAGCCAGCCGTGCGTCACCACCGACAGCATGAAGCAGACCGTACGGATCGACATCGAGATCAGGTAGCGCTTCTTGCGCAGGCTCAGGTCCTCGTGCAGCGAGGTCTGCACGCCGGTGACGGAGTACACGTTTGGTGCCTGCTGACGTCGGGCCACGCCCCAGGATACGTCCGCCCAAGCGCGCCTGCCGACTACTCATGCTTGCGAATGCTCCCTGACCGAGGCGCGCCCCGCGATGCGCCTGCCGGGCGGTAGCCGATACGGTCGGGTCTCATGAGCAGCGACGGCGGCCGCAGCGTGCTCGTCACGGGGGGCAACCGGGGGATCGGCCTGGCCATCGCCCGGGCGTTCCTGGCCGAGGGTGACCATGTGGCCGTGACCAGTCGCTCGGGCGAGCTGCCGGACGCGCTGGACGGGGCCCTCGCGGTGCGGTGCGACGTGACCGACACTGCGTCCGTCGACGCGGCGTTCACGGCCGCCGAAGCCGAGCACGGCCCGGTCGAGGTGCTGGTCGCCAACGCGGGCATGACGCAGGACACGCTGCTGATGCGGATGAGCGACGAGGACTTCAGCCGCGTGGTGGACACCAACCTGACCGGTGCCTTCCGGTGCGCGCGCCGGGCCAGCAAGGCGATGATCAGGCTGCGCCGGGGGCGCATCGTGCTCATCTCCAGCGTCGCGGGCCTGTACGGCTCGGCCGGGCAGGCCAACTACTCGGCCAGCAAGGCGGGGCTGGTAGGGCTGGCGCGCTCGATCACCCGCGAGCTCGCCGGGCGGGGCATCACCGCGAACGTCGTGGCACCCGGGTTCGTCGAGACCGACATGACGGCGGCGCTGACCCCAGAGCAGCTCGCCGGCTACCGTGCAGCCACGCCGGCGGGCCGGTTCGCCACCGTAGACGAGATCGCCGGCGTGGTGCGCTTCCTGGCCAGCGCGGACGCGGCGTACATCAGCGGGGCGGTTGTCCCGGTGGACGGCGGACTGGGAATGGGGCACTGATGGGTCTGCTCGACGGCAAGCAACTGCTGGTGACGGGACTGCTGACGGACTCCTCCATCGCGTTCCACGTGGCCCGCATGGCCCAGGACCAGGGTGCGCAGGTGGTGCTCACCTCGTTCGGGCGCGCCATGAAGATCACGCAGACGATCTCGCGGCGGTTGCCGCAACCAGCGCCGGTCGTCGAGCTGGACGTGCAGGACAGTGCGCACCTGGACTCGCTGGCCGCTCGGCTGGGCGAGCACGTGGACGGTCTGGACGGTGTGCTGCACTCGATCGGCTTCGCGCCGCAGGGGGCCTTCGACTTCATGAACGCCACCTGGGAGGACGTGGCGAGCGCCGTGCACATCTCGGCGTACTCGCTCAAGGCGCTGGCCGTGGCGACGCTGCCACTGCTGCGTCCGGGCGCCGGCATCGTCGGCCTGACGTTCGACGCCACCTTCGCGTGGCCGGTCTATGACTGGATGGGAGTGGCGAAGGCCGCCTTCGAGGCGACCTCGCGGTACTGCGCACGCGACCTGGGGCCCAAGGCAGTCCGCTGCAACCTGGTGGCGGCCGGGCCGATCCGCACCACGGCGGCCAAGAGCATCCCAGGGTTCGAGGCGTTCGAGCAGGTCTGGGACACCCGGGCACCTCTCGGCTGGGACGTGTCGGACGCCGAGCCCGCCGCCCGCGCCTGCGTGGCCCTGATGTCGGACTGGTTCCCGGCCACGACCGGCGAGATCGTGCACGTGGACGGCGGCGTGCACGCCATGGGCCAGTAAGCCTCAGCCCAGGGCGGCCAGGACCGCCTTGGCGTACGCGCACTCCACGTCCGGATCGGCGTACGCGGTCGGTTCGTCCTCGTGCAGCGCCACCACGGTGAACCCGTCCGCGGCCTGCTCCAGGCGCACAAAGTCCGGCCCGAGCAGCTCGCGCAGCTGGTTCTCGCGGGGCAGCCACAGCACCGCCTGCTGCTCGATGCTGTCCAGGGCCCACTCGGTCGTGCCGTTGAACCCGATCACGGTGCCGGTCGGGAACTCGTGCAGGTCGACGGCCAGGTCGCTGATCACGAAGACGTCGGCGTCCATGTCGCGGTCCGGCACCACGAAGCGGTCGCCCGGTGCCGGCGTCCAGGCAAGTCCGGACGAGCGCAGCGCGCGGGCGAGGTGCAGATCGATCACCTGCCTCAGTGTGCCCCCTCGGCGCCCACGTCGTCAGGCGAGGTCGTCAGCGGACCGTGACGGTGGCACGAGCGGTCACGTCCTCCTGGCCGTAGACGCACGACAGGGTGGTCACGGTGACGGACACGTGGTAGGTGCCGGCCTTGGCGAAGGTGTGGGTCAGGGCCTTGCTGCCCGTCGACGGGTTCTTCTCGCTGAGGTGGCAGTCGGAGATCTTCAGGCCGCCGAGTCCACCGTCGCCGAAGTCCTCCACGGTGCCCACCAGGCCGCCGTGGGCGTCGGCGTACTGCACGGTCAGGGTGACCGGTCGCCCAGCCGTGGCGTTGCTCGCCACCGGGAGCAGGCGCACGGCCAGACCGCCGCCGGGCGCCGGGGCGAGGGAGGGGGTCGCGGAGGTGGTCGTTGTGGGGCTCGCGGTGGCGGCCGGCTTGGCGGCCAGCTTGACGCCCTCCACCTGCACTGGTCCCTGCGAGCAGCCGCCGACCGCGACGACGAGGGCCACTGCCGCGAGGGCGCGGGGGGCCAGGGAACGGGTCACGGTTGTGACGTTAAGCCTGCGGGCGCGCCCACGTGGCCGATCGGCCCACAATGACGCCGGATGTCGCCCAACTATCACAGCCCGTAAGGGGTACGGACCCTGTGTCACGGCCCTGGCTCGCGCGGCGCCGACCGCTCCCGCGGGACAGAACCGGCGCGGACGTCGGGCAGCCCGTCGGCCGCGTCGGCGTCCTCGACCTCCTCGCGCGGGATGCCGAGCAGGTACAGCACGGCGTCCAGGTAGGGGACCGTCACGGAGGTGTCAGCCTGCTCACGGACGACCGGCTTGGCGTTGAACGCGATACCCAGCCCCGCGGCGTCCAACATGTCCAGGTCGTTGGCACCGTCGCCGATCGCGATGGTGCGCGAGAGGGGCACCCCCTCGGCGGCGGCGAACCGGCGCAGCGCAGCGGCCTTGCCGGCCCGGTCGAGGACCGCACCGAGGACCCGGCCGGTCAGGTGCCCGTCGAGCACCTCCAGGGAGTTGGCCGCGATGTGCTCGATGGCGAGCAGGTCGGCCAGCGGGCGCACGATCTCGGCGAACCCGCCCGACACCAGGGCCACGGTGAAACCCAGCCGTTGCAAGGTGCGCACCAAGGTGCGTGCGCCCGGGGTCAGGCGCACCTGCTCGCGCACCTGCTCGAGCACGCTCGTCGGCAAACCCGCGAGCAGGGCGACCCGTTCGTGCAGGCTGGCGGCGAAGTCCAGCTCACCGCGCATGGCCCGGTCGGTGACGGCCGCGACCTGTGCTGCCCGGCCGGCGTGAGCGGCGATCAGCTCGATCACCTCGTCCTGGATCAAGGTGGAGTCCACATCGAGCACGACGAGCCGGCGTCCGCGGCGCGCCAGCCCAGCCGGTGCGACGGCGATGTCGAGACGGTGCGCGGCGGCGAGCGCCGACAGCCCGCGGCGCAGCACGCTGACCTCGGCCCCCGACACGTCGATCTCGACCGTGGTGACCGGCCAGCGCGAGATGCGCCGGATCCGGTCGATGTTGCCCCCGTGCTCGGCGATGGCCTCGGCGACCGCCTGCATGCCGCGCGGGCGCAGCGGCGCGCCGAGCACCGTGACGTGCAGGCGCCCGCGGCGCCTGGGCGCGTTGTCACCGAACCCGGTCCGGCACGAGACCTGCATCCCCATCGCGGCCCCGGCGCGGGCCAGGTCCGCTGCGGTCTGGTCCGGGTGTTCTCCCGCCTCCAGCAGGACGGCGAGCGTCAAGTGTCCGCGCACGACGACCTGTTCGACGTCCAGGATGACCAGGTCGTCCTCGCGCACTGCGGCGAACAGTGCGGCGCTGACGCCCGGGTGGTCCGGCCCGGTGAGCGTGACGAGCAGGGTCGCGCCCACCGTCGGGGGTGGCGCCGGCTCGATCACGCCTGCGAGGCTACCGGTGCTCGCCAGGGCGGTCGGTCTGCTGGGAGTAGGCTGCCCGCCACGATGAGCGGCTCGATGAGCGTCCTGCAGGCCGCGGACGGTGCCCTGCCGGACGCGCGCGTCATCCTGGACACACTGGCCGCGGACTTCGCCCTGGACGTCGGGCCGGCCCGGGTGGTGCGGCGCACGCTGCTGGACACGTTCGACCACCGCCTGTGCGCCGCGGGCCTGACCCTGACCCAACACGGCGAGCCTTCGGGTGAGCAGCTCGTCCTGCGCCGGGCCGGCCGGCCGGTTACCTGCGCGGCAGTCGGCGGGGCGCGATGGCCGGCCCTGGCCGCTGCCTTGCCGTCCGGGCCGCTGCGCGACGCCGTCGGTGCCGCCTCGGGGATCCGGGCGCTCATGGTCGTCGGGGACGAGCGCCGACGCCAGCGCCGTGTCGACCTACGCGACCAGGACGCCAAGATCGTGGCACGTGTGGACGTGGACGTGCCCACGGCGGGTTCCGGCGGCGCCGTCCAGGTCCGCGTCCACGCCCTGACGGGGTACTCGCGGCAGGCCAGGCGGGTCACAGCGCTGGTCACCGGACTGGGCTTTCGACCCGTCACCGGCGAGCAGTGTGCGCCGGTGACGCGAGGCACGAGCGCCGCGGAGCCGATCGGTCGGGACGCGCCGGCCGTACTGCTGCTGGCCGGGGTGCTGGGCGGGTTCGTGACCGCGATGCGCGAGAACCTGCCGGGCGTGCTGGACGACGTGGACACCGAGTTCCTGCACGACGTGCGGGTCGCCGTACGCCGCACCCGCTCGACACTCAAGCTCGCCCGCCCGGCCCTGCCCGAGACGATGCGGACCCGCTGGGAACCGGCGTTCAAGTGGTTGGGCGACCTCACCACGCCGGTGCGCGACCTCGACGTCTACCTGCTGGACCTGCCCACGATGGCCCAGTGGCTGGTCGCGGCCGACGCCGCTGACCTCACCCACCTGGATGAGCACCTGCGCCGCAGCCGTGCCGTGCAGCGGCGCACGCTGGTGCGCGGGCTGCGCTCGGCCCGGTTCGAGCGCCTGCTGGAGCAGTGGGACCAGACCTTGGCTGAGCTGGCCCAGTCTTGCGCCGCCAGGCCCACGGCCGGTGAGCTGAGCGACGCCAGCATCGGGCGCGCGCACCGCAAGGTGGTGCGTGCCGGAGCGGCGATCACCGTCGACTCGCCCGCGCAGAGCCTGCACACCCTGCGCAAACGGTGCAAAGAGCTGCGCTACGCCCTGGAGGTGTTCGCCCCGGTAACCGACAAGCCTGCGCGCAAGGCGGCGCTCGCGGACCTGAAGGGGCTGCAGGACGTCCTGGGCCGCTTCCAGGACTGCGAGGTCCAGAGGGAGGCGCTGCGCGAGTTCGCGCACGAGATGATGACCGACGGGACACCTGCGCAGGCGGTGCTGGCCATGGGCGAGCTGATCGGGCACCTGGACACCGAACAGCAACAGGCTCGGGAGCGCTTCGACGGCGCGTTCGCCCAGTTCACCCGAGCCTCCAGCGCGCGTCGGCTACGGCGACTGGCAGGTGCGCGATGAAGGTGCTGGCGACGTACAACATCAAGGGCGGGGTGGGCAAGACGTCCACCGCCGTGAACCTGGCCCATCTGTCCGCGCGCGAGGGTCGGCGCACCTTGGTGTGGGACCTTGACCCGCAGGGCGCGGCGACGTTCATCTTCCGGGTGCGCCCGCGGGTCAAGGGCGGTGGGCACGCGCTGGTCAGCCGTGAGCGTCCGCTCTCGGCGGCCTTGAAGGCCACCGACTTCGAGAACCTGGACCTGCTGCCCGCCGACTTCAGCTACCGCAACATGGACCTGGACCTGGACGACACCAAGCGGCGGACGAAACAGCTGGACCGGCTGCTGGACTCGGTGGCCGATGACTACGACGTCGTGTTCTTGGACTGCCCGCCGAGTGTCTCGCTGGTCTCCGAGAACGTCTTGCACGCTGCCGACACCCTGCTGGTGCCGTTGATCCCCGCGACGCTCTCGCTGCGCACGTTCGACCAGCTGACCCAGTTTGTGGCGGACGCGCCCGGCAAGAGCCCGCAGGTGGTGGCCTTCTTCTCGATGGCCGACCGGCGAAAGCGCCTGCATCGCGAGGTCATCGAGGCGATGCCCCGCAACGGCGCGCGCGTCGCCGAGACCGTCGTACCGGCGTTGTCCATCATCGAGCAGATGGCCGAACGCCGAGCGCCGGTGACCGCCTTCGCGCCGACCAGTCGGGCGGCGCAGTGCTACGAGCAGCTGTGGGCCGAGGTTGGTTGACGTCCCCAGTAAGAAGCGCGTCACCAAACGCAAACGGTGTTGAGCTGAGCCCGGATACGGTGAAAGTCGGGATTGGGGCAACTACGCATCGCCGGCGATGCTTAGTTGCCCCAATCCCGCCGAAAGCGAACCAGGTGCCGGCGGCGGGCGCTCATGGGGCCACCAGCTGACCCTTGCCGATGACGACCAGCCCGGAGTCGGTGACGGTGAGCCCGCGTGCGCGGTCCTCCTGCGGGTCCATCCCCACCCGGGCGTTGTCCGGGATGGTGACGAACTTGTCGATGATGGCGCGGCGGACGACGGCATGCCGGCCGATCTGGACGCCGTCCAGCACGACGCTGTCCGTGACAGAGGACCAGGAGTGGACGTACACGCCCGGGGAGAGCACCGAGTTCTCGACCATGGCCCCCGACACGACGACGCCGGGGGAGACCGTCGAGTTGACCGCGTGCCCGATCCGGCCGTGCCAGCCGTGCACGAACTTGGCCGGCGGCAGCGGGCCGTAGTCGGTGTACAGGGGCCAGTCGTAGTTGTAGAGGTTGAAGATCGGCAGCACCGAGATCAGGTCCATGTGCGACTCGTAGTACGAGTCCAGGGTGCCGACGTCGCGCCAGTAGTCCTGGTCTCGTTCGGTCGAGCCGGGCACGTCGTTGTCGCGAAAGTCGTAGACGCCAGCCTCGCCCCGCGAGACGAAGTCCGGGATGATGTCGCCGCCCATGTCGTGCTTGGACCCATCGCGCTTGCTGTCGCGGGTGAAGGCGTCCACGAGGGCAGCTGTGTCGAACAGGTAGTTGCCCATCGAGGCGAGAATCTCGGCCGGCGCGTCCGGCAGGCCCGGTGGGTCACTGGGCTTCTCCAGGAACGCGCGGATCCGGCGCGGGTCGTCCGGGCTGACATCGATGACGCCGAACTGGTCGGCCATCGTGATCGGTTGGCGGATCGCCGCAACGGTGGCCCCGGCCCCGCTCTCGCAGTGCTGCTCGAGCATCTGGGCGAAGTCCATGCGGTACACGTGATCGGCGCCCACCACGAGGATGTAGTCGGGCCGCTCGTCGTACACCAGGTTCAGGCTCTGGAAGATCGCGTCGGCGCTGCCGAGGTACCAGCGCTTTCCGACCCGCTGCTGGGCCGGCACCGGAGCCACGTAGTTGCCGAGCATGTTCGACATCCGCCAGGTCTTGGAGATGTGCCGGTCCAGGCTGTGCGACTTGTACTGGGTCAGGACCACGATCTTGAGGTAGCCGGAGTTCACCACGTTGGACAGCGCGAAGTCGATCAGCCGGTAGATCCCGCCGAACGGCACCGCGGGCTTGGCCCGGTCCGCCGTGAGCGGCATCAGCCGCTTGCCCTCACCCCCCGCCAGGACGATCGCCAGAACCTTCGGGTTGCGTGGGAGACGGGCCATGATCCGACCCTAGGCGTCGCGGGGGGATCAGGCGAGACCGGCCCGCGCGCCCCGAGAGCACTAGGTTGCCTTGCGTGCGCATCGACCTGCTCAGCCGCGAGTACCCACCGCAGGTGTACGGCGGCGCCGGGGTGCACGTGGCAGAGCTGGCGCGGGCCCTGCGCCGGCTGCCCGGCCTCGACGTCCAGGTGCGCTGCTTCGGCGAACCGCGACCTGAGCGCGCGACCACCGCCTACCCGGACCTTCCCGAGCTGAGCGCCGCGAACCCCGCACTGCGCACGCTGGGCGTCGACCTGACGATGGCCGCCGACTGCGCCGGCGCGGACGTCGTGCACTCGCACACCTGGTACGCGAACCTGGCCGGCCACCTGGC
>DAIETC010000043.1 GCA_027345905.1 Kineosporiaceae bacterium
GCGAACCGCCCGGGATACAAGGCGGTTGAGCCGCACGGTTCGACGAGCGGGTTTCGCTGACGTCCTTCGGCCGAGGCGCCGGGCGCAGAGCACCCCCTGCGGTGCAACCAGATGCGCCTACGACGCAGAACTCCACATGGACGCAGAACTCCACATGAACGAGAACTCCACCTGAACGCAGAACTCCACCTGAACGCAGAACTCTACATAGCCGTAGATGTCCACAGGGCCGGCGCCACTCTTGACCATGTCCCTGGCCTTGGTTAGAATCATACATATGTTCGAGACTGCGCAGCTTTCTCCGCCGGAGCCAGTTGCACGATCCTGGTGCCAGTGCCCGGCTTCCTGCCCGGATGCCGGTTTGTGGTGCACGCAGCGGCCAGGGCAAGGCCAGCAGGGCGATGAGCTCCGGTCCGATCCTTGGCAGCTCAGCGATTCCGCATGGGAGTGGCTCAACGAGCCGCACCTGCCACCCGAACCCGAGCTGTCGCAGTATGAGCGGGCAAGCGCCCGGGCCTGGGCGTGGGCGGTCGAGCGTGACCTGCTCGAGCCCGGGCAGGCCAGTGCCGCCGTCCAGGAAGGCGTCGCCGAACTTTCCGGCTGGGCGCTGGCGCAGTTCCTGCGTGACCTGCCGCCGGTGGCCGGGGTCGACGGGTGGGCGCTGATCGAGATCCTGAAGGGCTGGGACAAGCTCGAACGCTTCGCCCAGGCCGGTAAGGCGCGCGCCCTGGCCGAGCTGGGCGAGCGGCGGTACGACACGCGGGCCAGCTGGGCACGCGACGGCGAAGCGACCACGACCCTGACCGGCGCACCGCAGCGGCCAGTCGGTGACGACCTTTTCGGTGAGATGTCCCGGCATGCCGCGCAGGAGGTGGGCCTGGCCCTGGGCATTCCCCGCGCCCAAGCCCAGGACGAGCTGTGCGACGCGTTCACCATGGCGCGGCGCCTGCCCCAACTCTTGGACGCCCTCGAACGCGGCCAGATCTCCCGGCGAGCCGCAGGAGTCATCAACGAACACACGGGCCGGCTCAGCGCCGAGCTGGCCAGCATGGTCGCCGACCGAGTCCTGAACCGGCGCGGGGTGGTCACCGTGCCACAGACCCGTGCGGCGGTGCAGGCCGCAGTGATCGCCGTCGACCCCGAAGCGGCCCGCAAACGCGAGCTGGCCGCGGTACGCGACCGCACCGTCGAAGCACCCCACCGCATCGAGGACGGGGTGGGCGCCCTGGTCGCCTACCTCCCGGTCGCCGACCTCATCCCCACGTTCGAACAGCTCAACCGCCTGGCCGAAGCCGTACGTACGCCCGAGGACACCCGATCCCCCGGCGCCCGCCGCGCCGACGTCCTGGTCGACCTGGTCGCCGGGCGCCAGATCCTCACCCCGGACGGCCGCGACCTGCGCGAGGGTGCCAGCGCCGCGCCAACGTCGACCAAGCGCTGGCGCACCGACGTCGTCGTGGCCGCCAGCACCCTGCTCGGCACCGACGACAACCCCGGCCAGCTCGTCGGCTACGGGCCCATCAGCGCCGACACCGCCCGCTACCTCGCCTCCACCCTCACCGCACCCGACACGGACACCGCACCCGACACGGACACCGCACCGACCAAGGGCACCGCACCGACCAAGGACACCGCACCGACCAAGGACACCACCTCCGGCACTCAGGGCCAGGACCCGCAATGGCGCAGAATCCTGACCGACCCGGCCAGCGGGCTCACCCTGGACTACGGCACCACCCGATACCGGCCCCCCGAGTCGCTCGCCGACTTCGTCCGGGCTCGCGACGGCCACTGCTTCTCACCAATCTGCCGAACACCCGCCCACCGCTGCGACATCGACCACGTGAAGAACTCCCCGGCAGGTCCGTCCCCGAACCCCGACCCGGCCGGGGTGACCGCCGCGCACAACCTGGCGCCGGGCTGCCGACCCGACCACACCACCAAACCCGCGCCGGGGTGGAGCGTGCACTCCCCCTCGCCAGGCACCTACATCTGGACGACGCCCACCGGGCACACCTACACCAGATACCCCCAACCACCCCTGGACGACGGCGGCGGGCCAGCTCATCGCCCGCCCCACCCCCAGCCGCCGCCCTTCTAGCGAGTGGGACCGCTGGTGAGCCCGGCTCTCGGCTCACCGGGGTCGATGAGCGAGGGCGGCACCAGTGCGATGGCCTCCTCGGGGTGAAGGGCGCCGGCTCGGGCGTCCCTCAACACGTCCGCAGGGACGTGCTGCTCGAGGAACCGCCGCGCCAGCCGGGTGGACGGATGCACGCCGATGGTCGCAACGACGATGATGCCGGCGATCACCAGCCAGCCGGCGGCGCCCCAGTTCATCGCCAGGAAGGTGTACACCGCGGGCGCCCACACCCGACCCAGGGTGGCACTGAGCTCCGCGGCCCCTTGATAGGCGCCACGTTGACGCGGGTCCATCAGCTCGGCCTCGAAGGACCAGCTGGCGGCCGAGAGGTACAGCTCGGCACCGGTCACGGTGACGTGAGCCAGCCAGACCAGCGCGATCGTCGTCCAGCCGACGGTGTCGTGGGTGGCCAGTGCGAGCAAGCAGGAGACCACGAAGAAGCTCGACGAGATCCGGATGGCCTTGAGCGCCGTGGGTACGTCCTCGACCCCGCGCGCCGCCACCATCGGCAAGAAGACGCACATCACCGTGTTGGTTCCGAACAAGAAGGCCAGGAGCACCCGCGGTGCGTCGGTCTTCTCCACCAGCCACAGCGGGATCACGACGTTGAGCAGCACCTGGTTGGTCCAGAAGACCCCGCTGAAGAACATGGTCAGCAGCCAGCCGGGGTTGCGCAGCGGACCAGGCCCGGCGACCTTCTCCTTGCGTTCCTGCGGCGTGCGGTCGTCGTGCGAGGCGCGGGGCAGGCGGGTGACCGCCGCGGCGTTGACCAGGAAGACCACAGCGGTGAACCACGGCAACGCGTGCAGCAGCTCGTTGGATTTGAACGCGAGGGCGATACCACCGAGCAGGGAACCCACCGTGAAGCCGACATTGAGCGCGGAATACATGTAGGCGCGTGAGTTCACTCGCTCGTCGGGCGGCAGCACGTCGATCGTGTACGCGCCGTGGGCAGCCCCCCCGAGCGCACCGATCACCTCCATGCCCACGGCCATGGCCACGTAGCCGCGAAAGTCGGTGATGAACGGCCACACCGCGAACATCGCCGCCTGCCCGGTCGCGCTGACGGCCCACATCTTCTTCGGCCCGAACCTGTCGACCAGCTTGCCCATCGGTAGTGCGGCGAGGAAGGCGGCCACGCCGGCAAGGGTCAGGCCGAGCCCGACCTGGGCGGCGGAAATGCCGACGATCTGGGTGAAGAAGACCGCCGAACCAGTCATGAAGGTGCCCTGGCCGAGGGCGAACAGGAGTGACTGGGTGGCGAGCCGGCCGGCGAGAGGCGACGGGGGCCGCGCTTGGCGCAGGACGGCAGCGAACGGCACCGGGCAATACTGTCCGGATCCCCCGCCCCGTGTCGCGCGAATATCGGGGCAAACGCCGAGCGGAGGTCAAAACCGGCGCTCGGCCAAGGGCAGCGTCCAGCCACCTACACTGGTCGGGAACTGACCGCGGGTGACCACCCGTTGATCCAGCGCGTCCGCGTGGGCGGCGCGTCGTCCGACACCCGAGCAAGAGGGACCAGCGGTGGCCACCAAGAACGACAGCAAGGAACGTAAGGCCAAGATCGCCCAGATGCAGCGCGAGGCCAAGGCGGCCGAACGCCGCCGCACGCTCACCGTCGTCGCCGCAGTGGCCACGGTGGTCGTCCTGATGGCCGGCGCGGTGACCTACGCCATCGTGACCGACAAGAACCGGGTCCCGGGGGGCGCCCTGACCAGCCTGGGCGTCTCGCCGGCCGCGGCCGCCTGCGACCCGGTCACGACGGACGCCCCCAACGGCAGCGGCGAGCACGTCGGTCCCGGGACCTCGAAGCCGAACGAGACGAGGGTCAAGTACACGACGGTGCCGCCCAGCTCGGGCCCGCACTACGTTTCACCCGAGTACCCCAACCGGCAGTTCTACACCGTCGCCGACCGGCCCCGCATCGAGACCCTGGTCCACAACCTGGAACACGGCTACACCCTGCTGTGGTACGACTCCACAACCACCGCACAGCAGCTCGCCACGCTCAAGGCGATCACCGCCAAGGCCAACGCGACCACCGCGGCGCGCAACAAGTTCATCGTCAGCGCCTGGGACAACTCCTACGGCAGCTTCCCGGCAGGCAAGCACTTCGCGCTCTCGCACTGGTCCGGCGAGCCTGGGGCCGCGGCCACCAAGCAGGCGGGTCACCGTCAGCTGTGCGCCAACGTCTCCGGCGCGGTCGTCAACAGCTTCATCACGGCCTACCCGCTGACCTCGGCTCCCGAGGCTGGGGCACAGTAACCGCGCGCGGCGCCACCCGCACAGGTTCACCGGCCGGACGCAGCGGCGACGGGCTGGCCACCCAGACGTACGTCGGCACCAGCGGGAGCGTCGCAGCCAGCACCGGCTCGGGCAGCCGGCTGACCACGCCCGGAACGAGGTCGTCCCCCGCGAAGGCGGCTGGGTCGGCGAGCACGGGCAGCGTGTAGTCCAGCACCTGCCAGCCCGCGAGCAGCTGACGCAGGCCGGCCCGCGTCCGAAAGCGCTCGTAGTAGTTGTCCGCCCTACCGAAGGCGCGGACGTACCGGTCGGCAGCGGCCGACGGGAGGTAGGACAGGAACGGCAGCTTGTAGTGCGGCTCGATGATGCCCAACCGGTTACCCAGCCCGAGGTACACCAGGCCCTGCGGTCGCAGCACCCGCTTGATGTCGGCGATCACGGCGTCGGGGTCGACGACGTGCTCGTAGATGTGGTTGAAGATCGCCACGTCGACCGAGGCGTCGGCGAACGGCAGCGCCTGACCGGCCGCACAGACGAACTGCACGCGCTCGCCGAACCGGGCCTGCGCGGCGCTCAGACCAGGGACGTCGATGTCCACCCCGTAGGTGCGCGCCGCGCCCGCCGCGGCCAGCTCGTCGGCGATGAAGCCCTGCGAGCACCCGATGTCGGCGACGGTCAGCCCCTCCAGGCGGTCCTGCCCCCGCACGTGGCGCAGTACGGCGAGGATCTTGGCCGCCTTGCGCCGGCGCCCCACCTCGTCGCGCATCGCCGCCATCTGCTCCGAGTACGCCAGCTGCGCCTCGCGGCCGCCCGTCGACTTCACCACCCGCCGCACCCTACGTGACCCGGCTGGTGTTCAGCAGCCGGTGACTTCGGGCGTAACCCCAGCCGACGGCGGCGGACACCACGTCCCCGAGCGTCACGATGAACCGCGACAACAGCACGACAGCCAGCGTGGCCGAACGGGGCAGCTGGCCGGCGAGCAGCAGCACGAGCACCAGCTCGCGCAGGCCCAACCCGGCCGGCAGCACGAGCGCGAGCATCCCGACCGCCGCGGCCAGCGCGTAGCCGAACACCGCGGGGACGAAGGTCGCCGACGGGTTGCCCCCCAGGGCGCGCACCAGCACCCACAGGTGCAGTCCCAACGACAGCCAGGCCAGAACGAACGCGACCGACGTCCGCACGACCGCACGACCCGACAACGGGTGCTCCAGCGGTTCGCGCCGCGCCAGCCGCAATGCCTTGGCGATCAGCCAGTTCAGGGCCCGGGGGTGCATCAGGATCATCCCCAGCGGCAGCAGCACGAGCAGCAGCAGGTACGCCGGTGCGCCACCGGCCGCGAGCAGCCCGGGCAGGGCCACCGCCCCGACAGCCAGCCCGGCAAGCGCCGACATCACCACCGACAGCAGCCCGACGACCGCCGAACGCCGGCGCGGGACACCCAGGCGGGCGGCCACCTCGGTCTGGGCCACCACCGTCCACACGCTGCCCGGCAGGTACTTGCCGAGCTGGCCGACGAACAGCACACCGGACGCCGGAGCCAGGTGCAGCGGTGACCCGAGGTCGGCCAGCAGCACCCGCCAGCCGATCAAGGTGAAGACCAGGCCGACCAGGGCGAACAGGGCGGACAACGCCAGCGCGGCGATGGGGACAGCGGCCAGGTCGCGCTGGACGCTGCCCCAGCTGCCGGCAAGGGCATACCCGACGGCGACCAGGACCAACACGGCCAGGACGATCCGAGCGAGCGTAAGCGCTCGCGAGCGCGTCACCCGGTGCGCTCGCGGGTGCGCAGGCCGGTCAGGGCCTGCACGTAGGCGACCCACGCCGCATCCAGGTCCGGTGCTCGCACCCCGGCGCGCAGCGCGCCGAGCGCGCCCGGTTGGCACAGGCGACGCAGCGCGGCGGCCAGGGACTCGACCGAGCCGGGGTCGGCGAGCAGGCCGTCCACACCGTCGGTGATCTCGGCGGGGAAGGTGCCGACGCGGGTGGCGAGCACCGGCAGTCCGTGCGCAAACCCGAGCAGGGCGTTCTGCGAGGCCGTCGCCGACCGGTACGGCAGGGCCAGGACGTCGTGGGCCGCCATCAAGGGGGCGATCTGCGAGGCCGGGACGTAGCCGCCGCGCACCTGCACCCGCCCCCGCAGGGCGGGCGTGTCCGCGAGCTCCTGGACCCGCACACCGGCCGAGCGCCACAGCTCACCGGCGATCGTCAACGTGGGTCCGGGCACCTGGCCCAGTGCCTGCAACAGCAGGTCGGTCCCCTTGTAGGGGCGCACCATGCCGAGGGCCAGCAGCCGGGGAGGTCCGTCGTACGGTTCGCGGGGCAACACCGGACCCCCCGGCAGGTGTGGCGGCAGCGGCGCCACGACGACCTGCGCCGCCCCGTGCTCGCGGGCCAGCTGCCCCTGGTGGGCCGAGTGGACCAGCGTGGCGTCGGCCCGCGAGAGCATCGCCCGCACGAGCGCCGCGGCGCCCGGGTGGGTCTCGTGCGGCAGGACGTTGTGGGCCAGGACGACCACCCGCGGACGGCGTCGCGCGGTCGTGCCGAGAGCGCGCAGCAGCATCAGGTGCGCCGGAGCCACCGCGGGAATGACGTGCACCAGCACGACCAGGTCGTGCTGGCGCAGCCGGCGCCCGACCCGGACCCAGGTGTCGGGGCGGGCCCAGGACAGCGGCCGCGTGGTGCGCTCGTACGGCGCAAGGTCGGGGACGCCGTCCGGCACCGCCTGCTCGCCGGGGTAGAGCCGGCTGGGGTACATGTGCGACCACGAGACGAGGTCGCACTCGTGACCGGCGCGTTGCAGGTGGCGGGCCAGCTCGGTGGTGTGCGCGGCCACGCCGCCCTTGTAGGGGTGCGTTGGGCCGACGACGGCCACGCGCACCTCAGACGCCGTCTCGGGACCGCACGACCAGGTCGGACAGCAGCGCGAGCGAGCCGATCATCATCCCGGTGACGACCAGCAGCACGGTGCTGGCCGGGAAGTAGAACGGGTGGCGCACCATGTCGACGACGCCCTTGACCAGGCCGAGGAAGACCAGCCACAGCGCGGGTGGCATGAGCACCTTCAGCGGTTCGAAGTACATGACCATGCGCAGCACCTGCAGGATGTAGCGGTAGGCGTCCTTGACGAAGTGGAACTTGCTGTTCCCGGCGCGCTTGGCGTAGTTGATGTCGACGTACTTGATGTCGTGCTGGTTGGCCAGGAACGACAGCGTGATCGTGGTGACGCAGCTGAACCCTGGCGGGAGCAGGCGCAGGTAGGGCAGCGACACCGAGCGGCGGAACGCGCGCAGCCCGGAGTTCAGGTCGGGGATGCGCTGGTTGGTCAGGCGCTCGGCAATCTTGCGGATCAGCCATTTAGCGGGCACGCGGAGCAGCTTGTGGGTGCCTTCCTCGCTCGTGCGAGCCCCAACGACCTGGTCGTAGGACTCGTCGTCGCGCAGGATCCGCACCAGCTCGGGGATCCGCTCGTTGGGGTAGGTCAGGTCGGCGTCGGTCCACACCACGATCTGTCCTCGGGCCATCTGGGTGCCGATCCGCCGGGCCGTTCCCGACCCGCCGTTGCTCCGGAACGCCACCACCTTCAGGTGCGCGAACCGCCGCTCGGCCTCGCGCAGCTCGCCGAGCGTGCCGTCGGTCGAGGCGTCGTCGATGGCGAGCACCTCGTAGCTGAACTCGCTCGCGTCCAGGGCCGTGCAGATGCGCACGACCTCGGCCAGCACGTGGTCCTGCTCGTTGTAAGCCGGCAGGATCACGCTCACGTACGGCGCCACCGGGTCGGGCGCGATGAGCGCTTGGGTGGGGGCTTGCCCCGTGAGGATGTCGTCGCTCATGATGGGCCTGAGGATACCGGCCCGATCCACAGGTCCACGGCCAGCGGAGCCGACCCGTACGGACGCCGCGTGAGCAGCCGCTGGTCCTCGCTGGTGCGCAGGGCGACCACCTGGCGCGCCGCGACGCCCAGCTCGCGGATCGCCGCGGCCGAGTCGGCACTGACCAGCACCGGGCGCCGACCGGCGGCCTCGATTCCCCGGGCCACGGCGCGCACTGTCGCCGCGTCGAGCCGTCCCTGGCTCGGACGCACCACCAGGCTGGGCACGCCGCACCAGCCCCGCAGCACCTGCGGCCACTCGTTGGCGGACCGGTTGTCGACCAGCACGGCCGTGTCCCGCGGCCCGAACGCGGCGCAGGCCTGGCGCACCGCGGCCAGCTCGCCGCGCTCGGTGCGCTGCGTGGCCAGCGGCGCCGTCGCCCAGGCCGCGGGCAGCAACAGCAGCGGTACGGCGGCCACGATCCGCACCCAGCGTCCGACCGGCACCCGGCGGTAGGTGAACGCGGCGACGGCGAGCAGCACGACGCTCGGCAGCACCACCGGCACCAGGCGCCGGTCGGCCCACGGGTGGTCGGGAGTGATGCCCGGCCGGTAGAACGTCAGCGCGCTCGAGGCCACCCCGACCACGGCGGGCACCAGCCACGCCGGCAGCGGTTCGCCCGTGCGCAGCACGATTCCCAGGCGGTGGGCCAGCCGGCCTGCGACCGCCAGTGCCAGCAGCAGCGCCGGCACCCCCACCCACCACGCCACCCAGCCCACCGTGGCCTCGGCGTAGGTTCTTCCGCCGTCGATCGCCAGCCCCTGAGCCAGCTGCAGGCCAGCCACGACCCGGGCGCCGGAGTCGGCGGCGCTCTGGCGCACCACCAGCCACAGCGGGCGGCTGGCCAGCACAAGCATTCCCAGCACGAGGGCACCGCTCAGCGCCCAGGGCAGTGCGGCCACGGCCCGCGCCGGCAACCGGCGCCCGGCCCGGGCCTGACGCAGAGCCAGCCACGACCCGCCACCCAGGACGAGCGGCCCCGCTACGAGCGGCAGCAGCGATCCGGCGATCGTGCCCAGGTAGGGCCGGGACAGCAGGCCGGCGGTCGCGGCCGCAAACAAGGTGGCGGCCCCCAGCCCTGCACCGAACGGGCGCACCACCGCCGAGCCCCGCCAGGACAGCAACGCGAGCAACGGCAGCACCAGGGCGATCTCGCGCAGCGCGTCGATGCGCACCAGTGATACCGAGCCCAGCAACAGGCCGGCCACCAACGCAAGTCGGCGCCCGGCGTCCGGTCTGCCACTGCTGGCCGGCCCGCCACTGGCGTCCGGCCCGCCCCTGGTGTCCGGTCTGCCACTGGTGTCCGCCTGCTGCGCGGCGACGAGCACGGTCATCGCAGCGCACCCCACGAGCAGCGCGAAGGGCTCGGAGTACGTCGACCGGCCGGCGTGCAGCACCGGCGCGGTCAGGGCGAGGGTGGCCGTGGCGAGCACCGCCCAGCCCGGGCCCACGAGTCGGCGCGCCAGGGCGCCGAACGCCAGCAGCGCCGCCGCCAGGGCCAGCGCCGGAGCGAGCAGCAGGCCGAGCGGCCCGTCAGCCCACCACCCCAGCGAGAGGAAGACCGGCGTCGCGGGCAGGAACTGCGGCACGACATAGGTGCCGGCGCCCGTGCCCTGTGCGTAGAAGGCGGGACTGCCGACGGTCACACCAGGCAGGGCGAGCACCCTGGGGCCGCCCAGGGCGGGGACGTCGACGGCAACGGGCAGGCCGTGCGCCGTCGCCAGGTACTGGCCGTACAGGGCATACGAGCCGGCGTCGCGGCGCAGCACCAGGTGCTCCGCGTGCGTGGCAGCGGCCCACACGCCCGATCCCGCCGCTACCGCCACCAGCAGGCCGGCGGCCCAGCGGGGGCCGGGGACGACGTCCACCAGCCACGCCGCCCGCACGGCCAGTGCCAGCGCGACCACGAGCACGGGCAGCGCGACCGCGGGACGCCACAGGTGCGTCGCGAGCAGCGGGACGGCCATCGCCGTTCCTGCCGCCACCCAAGTTGCGGCGCCGACCCCGGCGCGGTCGACGAAGCTCACCTGGTGACGCTATAGGTTGGCGCGCATGCGAGGCATCATCCTGGCCGGCGGCACGGGCAGCCGGCTGCATCCGATCACCCTCGGCGTCAGCAAGCAGCTGGTTCCCGTCTACGACAAGCCAATGATCTACTACCCGCTGTCGATGCTGATCATGGCCGGCATCCAGGACGTCCTGATCATCACCACACCGCACGAGGCGGACCAGTTCAGCCGCCTCCTCGGCGATGGTTCCGCGTTCGGCATCCGCATCACCTACGCGGTGCAGCCCAGTCCGGACGGCCTGGCGCAGGCGTTCATCATCGGTGCCGACTTCGTGGGCGCCCACAAGGTGGCACTGGTCCTCGGTGACAACATTTTCTACGGTCCCGGGCTGGGCGCGCGGTTGCGTCAGCACACGAACCTGGAGGGCGGCCTCGTGTACGCCTACCGGGTGGCCGACCCCTCGGCGTACGGTGTCGTCGAGTTCGACGAAGCCGGTCGGGCGATCTCGCTGCAGGAGAAGCCTTCCGAGCCGCGCAGCGACTACGCCGTACCGGGTTTGTACTTTTACGACAATGACGTGCTGGCGATCGCCAAGGACCTCACGCCGTCCGACCGCGGCGAGCTCGAGATCACCGACGTGAACCGCACCTACCTGGACGCCGGACGTCTGGCGGTGCAGGTGCTGCCCCGCGGCACCGCGTGGCTCGACACCGGAACGTTCGACTCCCTGATGGCTGCCGGCGAGTTCGTCCGGGTGGTCGAGGCCCGCCAGGGCCTGAAGGTCGGCTGCCCCGAAGAGGTCGCGTGGCGCGCGGGGTTCCTCAGCGACGACGAGCTACTCGCGCGCGGCCAGGCCCTGGCCAAGTCCGGCTACGGCCAGTACCTGATCGGCTTGCTCTCGACCCGCTAGAACACTCAATCCGCTAGAACACTAGGTGCTGCAACGGCAAAGCGCTCACGCCACGGTCCGATCGCGGCGACCCCAGCAGCGTGCAGAGAGTCGTGCCCGAGCGCCGAGTACGCCGGTCGCGGCGCGGGCCGCACGTACGTCGCCGCCGTCGTCTCGCGCACGCGCGCCGGGTCGGCGCCTACCTCCTGCGCAACCGCCTGGGCGAAACCGTGCCACGACACGCGACCGCCCGACGTGGCATGGTAGGTGCCCGGCGCCGCCCCGGCATTGACCAGGGCCAGCACCAGGGCGGCCACGTCAACCGTCCACGTCGGCTGGCCCACCTCGTCGGCGACGACGTCCAGCTGTTCACGCTGGGTCAGCGCCCGCGCGATGGTGCGTGGGAAGCACTGCCCGTGCGCGCCGTACAGCCACGCCGTGCGCACGACGAGCACGTCCTGGTGCTCGGCGCGAGCGCCCCACTCCCCCGCCGCCTTGGTGCGCCCGTACGCCGAGCGCGGGGCGAGCGGAGCGTCCTCGGCGTACGGGGTGCTGGCAGATCCGTCGAAGACGTAGTCGGTCGAGATCTGCACGAGTCTCACATCGGTTGCGGCACAAGCCCTTGCGAGGTTCGCTGGGCCTACGGCGTTGACCGCGAAGGCACCCGGCTCGTCGCCCTCGGCATCGTCGACAGCCGTCCACGCAGCACAGTTGACGACGACGTCCGCCCCGCGCACGGCGGCCGCGCACGCAGCCGGGTCGCGCACGTCCAGGTCAGCGCTGCCCAGGGCGCTGACCCGCTGCCCGGCATCGGTCAGCACCTTGACGAGATCGGTGCCGAGCATTCCCCGTCCACCCGTCACGAGCCATGCGCGTGCAGGAGTCGACATTGTCATGATCGCCAGTCTTTCAGCAGGGCCGGAACCGTCGCCACCCATGGAGCCTGGATCGGCCACGAGTTAGCGACGCGCGCCTTCTACCGCGACGCCGATGACCCCGGCGACATGGTGCAGGTCGAGATCCTGAGCCAACAGCGTGGCGCCCCGGCGCCACGCCACAGCGGCGATAAGGCAGTCAATGAGACGTCTGGGAGTGACGCCGGCGCGCCGGCACCGACGGTAGATGCGCGCGGCCGCCTCAAAGTCCGCTGTCGGGTCGACCGCCGCCAGCTCGAACCGCAGTAGTAACCGGCGTAGGTCGTTCTCGCGCGCGTCGGTACGGGCTCCGGCAAGAACCTCCATGACCACCGGTTCGGTCACCGCCAGCGGGCCACCGTCGGCGATCAATCCGGTCAGCCGCCGATCCACCGCGCTACCCGTGGCTCGGTCGTACTCGACCCAGGCGGAGGTGTCCGCGAGGATCATGCGGGTTCGCCTGGCGCCACGTCGGACGGCGCCTCACCGATGGCGCGAGCGCCGCGCATCGCCAAGGCTTCCTCGCGGGTCATCGGCTGTCCCGCCAGATGGCGCAAGGCCAGGTCGACCGCTTCGGTCTTCGTCCGCACGCCATAGCGGTCCATGACGGCCTCGACGTAGCTGTCCTCGATCTCGATGTTGGTCCGTACCCTTGTCATACACCTAGAGTACACCTTGGGTGTACTCTAGGTGTACTGTCAGACCCATGACGTCGCGCGACTTCAGGGTCCATGTTGCGTCGTCCAAGGACGCGGAATTCCTGCGCGAGATGGCTCGCCATGCCTCGACTCTAGAGGACCGGCCACTCCCGCCGGTCGACGCCGAGGACGTAGTAGAACTCGTTCCCGCACAAGTCGAGCACGCACTTGTCGCGGTGTCGGTTCCGGCCGCCAACTCGGTGCGGCCTGGTTGGTTCTGGCGGGTAAGCCGCCGCTTGTTTCGGTGCTGCCCTCAGCGCCGGAAGTCTGCATGGCGATGGCACCTGACAGCCGAAAGCAAGGCGTCGGCACAGCGCTGCTGGAGTCGCTCGTTCGCCGAGCCGCGGTGCAGGGCCACTCCGACCTCGTACTCAACGTGCACCTGCGCAACACGGCGGCGCTGCGCTTGTACATGAAGTGCGGCTTCCGGGTTGCCGGAGCAGGACGAGGATGGTTCGGCGTCGCCATGTCTTGTTGCCTGCGCGAGCAAGTCGTTCAGGCGATCCAATAGCGGCGCTTCGGCGACTGCTCATCACTGAGCGGCCATTCGGGGTCCAAGGCTCCGCCACAGCGCTCGATCACCGAGCGCGAACCGACGTTGTCGTCATCGCACGTGACGAGGACTCGTTCGACGCCGAAGGCGCGCGCGACGATCAACGACTGCCTCAGGATCTCGGTGGCGAACCCTTGACGCCGAAAGGGTGGCAGCACGCAGTAGCCGATGTGACCGCCGAAGGCAAGCAACCAGTCGTTCAGCTGGTGCCGGACCGACGCACGCCCGACGATGACGTCGTCCACCGTTGCGACCAGGAAGCTGCTGGGCACGCGGTCGGGTGGGACGTCAATTCCGCTCTGCAGTCGCTTGCGCTCGGCGACGTAGCTGGACCATTCGCTGTCCTGCGTGAAGTCGAGCATGAACTCGAACTTGTCGGCGGTCATCGCGCGCTGCGCGGCGCGTGCAGCGGGTTCGTCCGCCAATCGCAACGGACGCAGACGCAGTTGCGGCGCAGCCAATTCAGGTACAGATGACCGCATGACCATGTCGCACACTCTGCCATTGGTGGCTCGGTCGGACGCCGCACCCTGCCTTGGCGTCGCTGCCCCTGCGCTACTCGCCGACCGGGCCACCGGCGAGCTCAGCGACGACGTCCAGGTGCCCGAGGTGGCGCGCGTACTCCTGCAGCAGGTGGAACAGGATCCGTTCGAGCGTAGGTGGCTCGCCGCCGTCCCAGCGTGGGCCCGGCTGGCCGATGTCCGCGAGATCATGGGCCGCGATGATCTCCCGGCTGTGGGCGCCCCGTGCCGTCAGTGTCGCGAGGAGCTGGCCGGCCGTCTCGTCCGGCGCAACGTACCAGCGAGCGTCTCGCTGGTCGCCCCACGGGTCATCGACGGGGCGCCCCTCGAACCCCCACTCAAGCCAGCGCAGCTCGACGAACGTCAGGTGCTTGACCAGTTCGAGGGGGCTCCAGCCCGAGGGCAGAGTGCTACGGCACTGATCGGCCGCTGCCAGGCCCTCGACCTTGGCGACAATCTGGGCGCGGAAGTAGTCCAGGTAGCCAATGAAGACCTCGGCTCTGGACGAAACCGCCAGCGTGGGGCTCGGGAAGCGCTCGCTCATGCGGCCATCATCGGCCTTCAGTGCCACGTAGAGCATGCTGTCGGCGTGAAGGTTCTGGCCCAGTTTCCTGAGTTCGGCGTGATCCTGCGGGCAGCGGTGGAGGACGACGTCCCGGCCATCGTCGAGCTGCTGGCCGCCGACCAGCTCGGTGCAGGCCGAGACGGCATCAGCAGTGAGGCTGGTCTTCGGCCCTACCTGCGCGCCTTCCACGCCATCGACGCCGACCCGGCGCACCTGCTGCTCGTCGCCACCGACGGCCTGTAGGTGCGCGCACGGGGTCCGGGCTGCGCCCTGGTCCAGCTGACCACAGACACGTCACGATCCGGCGCACACCGGTTCCGAACTCCAAGCGCCCCGGTGCCCCGCACCGCTCGGTAGGGTGCGTCGCATGCAGATCACCCCGCTGTCGATCGAAGGCGCCTGGCGGGTCGAGCCGCGACTGTTCCCCGACGAGCGCGGCACGTTCCTCGAATGGTTCAAGGCCGACGCCTTCCAGCAGGCGGTTGGGCACCGCCTCCAGCTGGCCCAGTCGCACATCTCGACCAGCACCTTCGGCACCCTGCGCGGCATCCACTTCGCCGCCGTCCCACCCAGCCAGGCCAAGTACGTCACGTGCGTCAGCGGCGCCGTCGTCGATGTCGTCGTCGACATCCGGGTCGGCTCTCCCACCTATGGCCAGCACGAGCTCGTCTACCTGGACGACGTCAGCCGGCACGCGCTGTACGTGTCCGAAGGACTCGGGCACGGCTACCTGGCGCTGACCCAGGGCGCGGTTTTCATGTACCTGTGCTCTACGCCGTACGCGCCCGCGCGCGAGTTCGGCATCAACCCCCTCGATCCCGAACTGGGAATCTTGTGGCCGGCGACGGACACGGTGGGCGCCGACCTGCAGCCGGTGCTGTCCCCCAAGGACTCAGCCGCCCCTACGCTCGAGCAGGCGCGCAGCCAAGGGCTGCTGCCGACGTACGACGACGCGCTGGCGTTTCGCCGCAGTCTGGCCGCCCGGTGAGCGAGCCGGCCAACACGGGGGTGGCCCGCGCAGCCACCGTCGCGCAGCTCTTGCGGGCGCTGGTCGACAGCGACCCCGGACGGCCGCGACTGACGTGGTACGACGACGCCGCCGGGCCCACGCACGGTGAGCGGATCGAGCTGTCCGCGCGGGTATTGGTCAACTGGGTCGCCAAAGCGGCAAACCTGCTGACCGGTGAGCTGGACATCGAGCCCGGCGATCGAATCGCACTGGCCCTGCCACCGCACTGGCGGGCGGCCTACTGGCTGCTGGCTGCCTGGTCGGTAGGTGCACAGGTTGTGGTCGGCGACCTGCACGATGCCCGGGTGGTCATCACCGATGACCCGGCATCGGTGCCGTCCGGTCCGGCCGTGGTAGCGGTGACCCTGCCCGCGCTGGCGCGCGCGTGGGCTGGCGCGCCGCTGCCCGCCCACGCCCTCGACGAGGCGTCCACGGTGACCGGCCAACCGGACGTGTTCGAGCCGTTCGACGAGCCAGATCCGAGCGCGCCGGCGTACACCGTCTCCCGCCTGTCGGTGCCGTACGCCGACCTCCTGGCTACGGCACGTGAGCTGGCCAGGAACCGCGGCTGGCAGCCGGGCGCTCGGGTGCTGACGTCGTCCGGGCCCGAGGACGCACTCGCCGGCTTGCTGGCGCCGTTGGTCGTCGACGGTTCGCTCGTCCTGGTTCGCGACCCCGATCCCGAACTGGTCGAAGAACGCCGCCGCACCGAGCAGGTCACCAGCCCGTGACGTGACGAGGGGCGGCGCCTCCATAGCATGTTGTTCATGCACGCGACGGTCGAGAACTGACCCACGCCGCACCGGATGTAGCCGCCCCCGGCTGGAGAACTCCGCAACACCAAGTTGGAGCACTTGTGTTCGCCGAGGGTCTCGCAACGTACGTTTCCGCGCTCGCCTACCGGGGCCATCTCGCAGACGAATACTTGTGGTGTCGATGACGCCGGGAGCGGGGGAACGTGGCGACGAACTTCCCTTGACATGGATGGCAGCATCCGTATAGAATCGTACACGTGTCCGAGTCGAGTGGTGTGGGTGCGGCTGCGCTGGTAGCCCAGGTGCAGACCCTGGGTGAACTGCTCACCCGGTTTGACGGACGCTCGGACGAGGGCGCTGACCTGGTCGCGGTGTTGGGGGCCTTGGAAGAGCTCAAGTGCCGCGCGGAGGGCGCGCAGGTGATGGCCAGCGTCGCCTTGGACACCCACCAGCGGGCGGTGCAGGCCACCGCTGGGGTACCAGCCCAGCGTCGGGGGTTGGGGGTGGGGTTGCAGGTGGCGTTGGCCCGCCGGGAGTCCCAC
>DAIETC010000093.1 GCA_027345905.1 Kineosporiaceae bacterium
GTTGATGTCGATCTTCTTCAGGTAGTTCAGCAGGCGGCGACGCTGACCGACCAGCAGGAGCAGACCACGACGGCTGTGGTGGTCGTGCTTGTGCTCCTTCAGGTGCTCGGTGAGGTCCTTGATCCGCCGGCTCAGCATCGCTACCTGTACCTCGGGCGACCCGGTGTCGCCCTCATGCGTCGCGAAGTCGGTCATGATGCTGGTCTTGGTTGCGGCGTCGAGCGGCACTGGTCTCCTTGGTAGGTCGTTGCGCGGCGCGACGGGGCATGTCCACCCGGGCTCTATGTGTCCGCGGCCGTTCTACGGCACCTCAGGATAGCAGCCCCGACGCGCCAGCCCGGACGCCGTCGCGCCGGCGCCTCATCGGGATGCACCGCTTGGGTGCAGCCGTCGGTGCAGCCAAAGTGAGATGATCACGCCAGGTTGGCTGCACTCATGGCTGCACTCATGGCTGGGGTCCTTCAGGCGCCTCGGGCACGATGGCGCCGCCGAGCAGCTCACGGCACTGCTCGACGTCGCGGGTCATCTGCTCGACGAGCGCGTCGACGCCCTCGAAGCGCACGGTGGGCCGCAACCGCTGCACGAACTCCAGCGCCACGTCTTCGCCGTACAGGTCCAGGTCGGTGCGGTCCAGTGCGTACGCCTCGACTCGGCGCTGGGTGCCCTCGAACGTGGGGCTGGTGCCGATGCTGATCGCGGCCGGCAGCAAGCGCTCGGGCGACCCCTGCGGCAGGGCGGGGCGCAGCAACCAGCCGGCGTACACACCGTCTGCGGGCACCATGCCCTCGACGTCCTGCTCCAAGTTGGCCGTGGGGTAGCCCAGCTCGCGGCCCCGGTGGTCGCCGTGCACGACCCGGCCGCTGACCCGGTGGGGCCGTCCGAGCAGCGTGGCCGCGCCGGCGACATCGCCCTCGGCGAGCAGCTCGCGCACCCAGGCGGACGACGCGCGCCGGGAGCCGTCGTCCGCCGTCAGGTCCTCCAGGACCTCGACGACGAACCCGTGCTGGGCGCCCAGCGCGGCCAGGGTGCTGACGTCACCACTACCCCTGTGCCCAAAACGCATGTCGCGCCCGACCACGATGGCGCTGGCGCGCAGAGCCTGAACGAGCACCCGGTCGACGAACTGTTCGGGGGTCCAGGCGGCAAGCTCGCGGGTGAACGTGAGGACGAGCGCGGCGTCCAGGTCGATGGCCTCGATCAGGTTCAGCCGCTGCTGGAGGCCGGTGACCAGCTGTGGGGCGCGCTCGGGACGCAACACCTGCAAGGGGTGCGGATCGAAGGTGACAGCCACCGCGCGGGCACCCCCGGCTCGCGCCGCCTCGACCGTGCGGGCCAGCACAGCGCGGTGCCCCGCGTGGACGCCGTCGAAGTTGCCCAACGTCACCACACTCGGCCCCCATCCCGGTGGGATTTCGGCCAGGCCACTCCATCGCTGCACCCGCTCACCCTAGAGGCTGGCGACCTGGCGGGCAGTGGGTGGGCGGCTTGACCAGCCCACTGCGGTGCGCGCCCGGCGGGGTGCCCGGCGGTTCCGGTTGTTGTTGCGATGAGATCGCAATAACATTGCCGTCGTGCCCAGCTCGCCCACAGTCCACGAATCCCGCGAGACAGTTGCTCCCGTTCGTCTGGGCCCGGCGGCGCGGCTGCGCGCTGCGCTGAGTCCTCGCGAGTGGGCCTCGATCAGCGCCATGAGCGGCTTCGTCGTCCTGCTGCACGTGGTGGGCTGGGGGGTGCTCATCGGCATGGTCGCCCCGCGGCAGTACCAGGTCGGCCCGCACCAGGTCTTCGGTATCGGGCTCGGCCTGACCGCCTACACCTTGGGTATGCGGCACGCCTTCGACGCCGAC
>DAIETC010000099.1 GCA_027345905.1 Kineosporiaceae bacterium
CCCGGGTCAGCCCCTCGGCCCCCATCAACCGCACGTACGCCCAGGAGATCGGCAGGATGGACGCCGAGCCGAACGGCGCGCCGGACACCGGGCCCACGCCGGTGCTCGGGCCGGCGGAGGCGACGAGTGGATGGTTGGGCAGGAACGGTGCCAGGTGCGAGCGCACCGCGACCGGGCCTACTCCTGGGCCACCCCCGCCGTGCGGGATGCAGAACGTCTTGTGCAGGTTCAGGTGCGAGACGTCGGCGCCGAACCGCCCCGGTTTGGCCAGACCGACCAGGGCGTTCAGGTTCGCCCCGTCGACGTACACCTGTCCCCCGGCGTCGTGCACGAGGGCGCACAACTCGGTGATGGTGTCCTCGAACACCCCGTGGGTCGAGGGGTAGGTGACCATGATGGCCGCGAGGTCGTCGCGGTGCGCGTCCACCTGCGCGCGCAGGTCGGCGACGTCGATGTCTCCCCCCGTGGCGGTCTTGACGACGACCACCTTCATTCCCGCCATCACGGCACTGGCGGCGTTGGTGCCATGGGCGCTGGCGGGAATCAGACAGACGCGCCGCTCGCCCTGGCCGCGCGAGCGGTGGTAGGCGCGTATCGCGAGCAGGCCCGCCAGCTCGCCCTGTGACCCGGCATTGGGTTGCAGCGACACCGCGTCGTAGCCGGTGACCTCGACCAGCCACTGCTCCAGCTGGCGAATCAGCGCCACGATCCCCTCGACCTGCTCGGCCGGTGCGAACGGGTGCAGGTTCGAGAACTCCGGCCAGGTGACCGGCGCCATCTCGGTGGTGGCGTTCAGCTTCATGGTGCACGAGCCGAGCGGGATCATCCCGCGGTCCAGCGCGTAGTCCAGGTCGGCGAGTCGGCGCAGGTAGCGCAGCATGGCTGTCTCGCTGTGGTGGCTGTGGAAGACCGGGTGCGTGAGGTACGACGACTCCCGGCGCAGCGCGGGCGGCAGCGCGTCGGCGTCGGCCGGCTGGAGCTCGGCCGGGCCGGCCCCGAAGGCCCGCAGGACCGCCGTCAGATGAGCGTCTGTGGTGGTCTCGTCGCAGGTGATGCTCACCTGGTCGGCGTCGACGCGCCACAGGTTGATGCCCTCGGCCCTGGCCGCAGCGAGCACCTGGTCGGCCCGGCCGGGCACGCGGACCCGCACGGTGTCGAAGACCTCCCGGTGCACGACCTCGACGCCAGGGACGCCGCCGAGCGCCCGCGCCAGGGCGCTGGCCCGCCGGTGCGCGGCGCGGGCGATGGCAGCCAGGCCCTGCGGCCCGTGGTAGACGGCGTACATGGAGGCCATGACGGCGAGCAGCACCTGGGCCGTGCAGATGTTGCTGGTGGCCTTCTCGCGCCGGATGTGCTGTTCGCGGGCCTGCAGGGCCAGCCGGTACGCCGGGTCGCCGTCGGCGTCCAGCGAGACTCCGACGAGGCGGCCGGGCAGGGTGCGCTCGAGCCCGGAACGTACCGCCATGTAACCGGCGTGCGGGCCGCCGAAGCCCATCGGGACGCCGAACCGCTGGCTGGTGCCGACGGCGACATCGGCTCCCATCTCGCCCGGCGCGCGCAGCAGCGTCAGGGCCAGCAGGTCCGCGCACACGGTGAGCATGGCGCCGCGCTCGTGGGCTGCCTGGGCCAACGGCGTAAGGTCCAGCAGCTGCCCGCTCGTGCCGGGATACTGCGTGATCACGCCGAAGACCGCCGGGCCGGCCGCCTCCAGCGCCGCGGCGGCGCTGGACTGGTCGTCCACACCGGACAGGTCGAGCTCGACCACGGTGATACCCAGCGGCTCGGCCCTGGTGGCGATCACCGCCCGGGTCTGGGGTAGGACGTCCAGGCCGACGACGAGCACGGCGTCCGCGCCCACCTTGCTGGAGCGACGCATCACGGTCATGGCCTCGGCGGCTGCGGTTGCCTCGTCCAGCAGCGAGGAGTTCGCGGTCTGCAGGGCCGTGAGGTCGCACACCACGGTCTGGAAGTTCAGCATCGCCTCGAGCCGGCCCTGGGAGATCTCCGGCTGGTAGGGCGTGTAGGCGGTGTACCACGCCGGGTTCTCCAGCACGTTGCGCTGGATCACCGCGGGCACATGGGTGCCGTGATAACCCATCCCGATCATGGACGTGAGAACCGTGTTGCGCGCCGCCAGCTCGCGCAGCTGGGCGATCACCTCCGGTTCGCTGCGCCCGGCGTCCAGGGCGAGCGCGTCGGTCAGGCGGATCGAGGCGGGGACCGCCGCCTGCACGAGGGCGGTGATGTCGGGGTAGCCGACGACGTCCAGCATCGTCTGCTCGTCCTGCAAGGAGGGCCCGACGTGGCGCTGCACGAACGGTGCGGCGCCCAGCGGGGACGCGGGGATGCTCATCTGGCAGGCTCCTGACCTGGGGCGGCAAAGCCGGGACGTGGCGTGGACCTCCCCCTCTGTCGTCCGGCCTCGGCCGGGCTCCAGAGCTGCCTCACCCACGTGGTCCGGGCGCCTGAGAGGTTCTGGGGAGAGTTGCCCCTTCGGCGCCCCGACACTGCTGCGACGGGGACTCTCCCACGCGGTGTCAACGGCCGCTCTAGCCTACCGGGTGGCCCGTGGCCCGGGTTCAGCCGGTCTTGCGCACCCGGCGTGCCGAAAGCTCGTCGTGCCCGGTGGGGGCATCGAGCAGCGGCTCTTCCAGCCCGGACGCCGACTCGCTCGGCAGGTGCGCGAGCTGGCCTTCGACCTCACGCCAGACCCGGCCCACGGCGATCCCGAAGACGCCCTGCCCGCCCTGCACCAGGTCGATGACCTCGTCGCTGGAGGTGCACTCGTACACGCTGGCCCCATCGCTCATCAGCGTGATCTGGGCCAGGTCGTCGACGCCGCGTTCGTGCAGGTGCTCGACGGCGGCCCGGATCTGCTGCAGCGAGACCCCGGTGTCGAGCAGCCGCTTGACGATCTTCAGGACCAGGATGTCGCGAAAGCCGTAGAGCCGCTGACTGCCGGAGCCACTGGCGCCGCGGACCGAGGGCTCAACGAGCCCCGTGCGGGCCCAGTAGTCCAGCTGGCGGTAGGTGATCCCGGCCGCGCGGCACGCCGTGGGGCCGCGATAGCCGGCGTTCGTGGGCAGCTGTGGAAGGTCGTCGGTGAACAGCAGGCCCTGCGCTGCCGCGGGGATGCGGCCATGCCCGGTTGGTGCGTTACCGGTGCTACTCACGCGGCCTCCTGGTTCGGTGCCCCGCCTGTGGCTGCGCCGGCCCGGGGGACGACAGCAGTGGAACTACATCTGGGGCGTTCTCTGACCGTAGGCCAGGGCCGGCCAACCGTCAACGACAACGCCAGGTTGGGTCGCGCGTGTCGCGAGTGCGGGACAACTGTGAACCTCAGGTCGAGACTTAGGAGGTCGTCGGTGGTCGGTCACCGGGCTCGGCAGGCCCACCGCCGGCTTCGGGCGCCTCGAAGTCGCCCGGTGAGATCTGGTCGAGGAACTCGCGGAACTTCTCCACCTCGTCCTCCTCCTCGTCCGGGATGGCCACGCCCTCGCTCTCGAGCACCTCGTCGCTGCCGACGATCCGGGTGCCGGTGCGCAGCGCCAGAGCGATGGCGTCAGAGGTGCGCGAGCTCACCTCGACGCCTCCGTCGAAGACCAGCGAGGCGAAGAACACGCCGTCGCGCACGGCGACGATGCGCACCTCCTCCAGCTGGCGGTGCAACGCCTGCAGGACGTCCTTGAACAGGTCGTGGGTCAGCGGGCGGGGTGGCACGACGCCCTGCTGGGCGTATGCGATGGCCGTGGCCTCCGCGGCACCGATCCAGATCGGTAGGTACCGCTCTCCCCCGGCCTCGCGTAGCAGCACCACGGGCTGGTTGTTGGGTAGCTCGACCCGGACTCCGACCACTTCAAGCTCACGCACCCCGTCACCGTACCTCGCGCGGGGGGCGCCGGCCGGACGACGTCAGCCGAGTCCGGCGCGGACCAGGCCGGCGCGCACCAGGGCGGCGTGCAACCGCAGCGAGACCGAGCTGATCTCGCGGGCCACGTCGTCGGCCCGAGCGCGCCCGGAGGCACCGCGCTGGCCCAGCAGCGGGCTCACGACCTGTTGAACCAGCCCCACCTCGCGCTCGGCCGCGGTGCGAAAGGCCCTGAGGTGGCGCGGCTCGATACCGAAACGGGCCAGCTCGCCCGCGGCCGTGGCGACGTGCGCGGCCACCTCGTCGTACCAACCCGAGCTGCTGGGCTGCACCAGGCCGTAGGTCACCAGCGCCTCGAGCTGGTCTGGTGTGAGGTCCGCGCGCGCACACAGCTCGTCGGCACTGAGCCGGGTGTTACCGACCACGCGCAGAAACTGCGGTGTGCCCTCGTGGCTGCCCCCGGTTGGCGCCGCGCGCGGGCCGCTGGCGCCCGGGACGGGCTCTTCGGCGCCGCGTTGGACGGCGTCCAGGTGCTCGCGGATCCGGCGCAGCGGCCAGTACCGGTCGCGTTGCAGCGTCATGGCGTACCGCAGTCGTTCCACGTCGTCGTGGGTGAACTTGCGGTACCCCGACGGGGTCCGTGCGGGCTCGACCAACCCTTCGGACTCCCACAGCCGGATCTTGGAGACCGACACGTCGGGGAAGTCGTCGCGCAGCAGCGAGAGCACCTCCCCGATGCTCATCGCGGCTTGCGCCCGAGCGACTGCTGGGGTCACGGGCGGGCGGGCGAGAGGTGGACCACGAGGCGGAACTTGCCGATCTGCACCTCGTCGCCGGTATGCACCTGCGCGACGTCGATGCGTTCGCGGTTGACGTAGGTGCCGTTCAGGCTGCCGACATCGCGCACGACGAACCCGCCGCCCTCGCGCACGAAGTGCGCATGCTTGCGGGAGACCGTGACATCGTCCAGGAAGATGTCACTGCTGGGGTGGCGGCCCACGGTCGTCAGGTCGGCGTCCAGCAGGAACCGGGACCCCGCGTTCGGGCCGTGGTCGACGCGCAGCAGGGCGGTGCCGGGCTGCAGCGAGGCCAAGGTGCCCGTGTCGACGGCCACCGACGGGGCGTCCGGGCTGATGCTCAGGCCCGAGGGGTTGATCGCGGACAGCCGCATCGTCGTGGACGCGTTGGGGTCCTCGCCCACCCCGCCGTCCTTGGACGCCTCGTCTGGTGCCA
>DAIETC010000105.1 GCA_027345905.1 Kineosporiaceae bacterium
GCGCCCGCGAGCACTCGTCGGTGCCGGCGTGACCCGCCCGGCTGCGGGCCCGACCCGGGCTGAACCGGATCGGGGACCTGCTGCTCTGGCTGCTCGTTCATGGACTTTCCCTTCTGTGCGGGTGGCTACGTGGCTGTCACCTTGGCGCGCGCGGCTGGGACCGCGCCCTCCAGAGCCTGTGACCACCCTGTGAATCCGGCTGCTGCGCACCTGCGCGGCAGCCGGGCGCGGCGATGGCAGCGCGCAAGGCGGTTGACCGCAGGCGATTGACTGGTCACACTTATGGTCATGTCCGAGTCGATGTCGCTAGCCAACGTCAAGGCGCACCTGTCCGAAGTGCTCGACCGAGTGCTGCAGACCCATGAGCGGGTCACCATCACCCGCCACGGACGCCGGGAGGCGGTCATCATGTCGACCGACGACCTCGATGCCCTCGAAGAGACACTGGAGCTGCTCTGCGACCCCCAGGCCGTCCGGGAGATCGCCGAGGCGCTCGCCGCGGCCGACCGTGGAGAAGGTCTGGACGCGGACGCCCTTCGACGTCGCTACCTGCATGCCGGCAGCTGATTGGCAACTGCTCGTCACACCGCCAGCACAGCGCGGTCTGGATCGCCTCCCCGCCGTGGCAGCCCACGCCGTCGTCGAGTTCCTGCTCGGGGACCTGCTTCGTGAACCACGCCGAGTCGGCAAACCGCTGCGTGCCGAGCTCGCCGGAACCTGGTCGGCCAGGCGCGGCCCGTACCGGGTTGTGTACTCCATCGACGAGGCGGCCGGGCTGGTTGCGGTGCTGCGGATCGACCATCGCGCGGACGTGTACCGGCGCCGGTAGCAGCTCAGCGACGACACGCTATCAACGGGGTTGCAGACCGAGGATCTCCAGCGCGGCTTCGCGCATCTGGACCTTGCGCACCTTGCCGGTGACCGTCATGGGGAAACCATCGACCACATGCACGTAGCGCGGGATCTTGAAGTGCGCGAGCCGGTCAGAGCAGAACTGCCGCAACGCTTCCGCGGTGAGCGGCGACGTCCCTGGGCGCATGACCACCCAGGCCATCAGCTCCTCTCCGTACCTCTCGTCGGGAACCCCGACCACCTGGACATCGGCGATGTCGGGGTGGGAGTACAGGAACTCCTCGACCTCGCGGGGGTACACGTTCTCGCCACCGCGGATCACCAGGTCCTTGATCCGGCCCACGATGTTGACGTAGCCGTCCACGTCCATGGTCGCCAGGTCGCCGGTGTGCATCCAGCGGGCGGCGTCGATGGCCTCGGCGGTCTTCTCCGGCTCGTTCCAGTAGCCGAGCATCACGGTGTGCCCGCGGGTGCACAGCTCGCCGGCGACACCTCGGGGCAGCGTCAGCCCGGTGGCCGGATCCACGACCTTCGTCTCCAGGTGCGGCATGGTGCGGCCCACCGTCTGGGTGCGCCGGGCCAGGTCGTCCTCGGTGCGCGTCATCGTCGACACCGGCGAGGTCTCGGTCATGCCATAGGCGATCGCGACCTCGCGCATGTGCATCTGGCTCACCACCTGCTTCATCACCTCGACCGGGCACGGTGAGCCGGCCATGATGCCGGTCCGCAGCGTCGACAGGTCGTAGTCGGCGAAGTTGGCCAGGCCGAGCTCGGCGATGAACATCGTGGGCACTCCGTACAGCGAGGTACAGCGCTCGTCCTGCACCGCCTGCAACGTGGCGGCGGGGTCGAAAGCGGGCGCCGGTATGACGATGCAGGCCCCGTGCGAGGTCGCCGCCAGGTTGCCCATGACCATCCCGAAGCAGTGGTAGAACGGCACGGGAACGGCCACCCGGTCGGCCGCGGTGTAGTGCACCAGCTCGCCCACGAAGTACCCGTTGTTCATGATGTTGTGATGGCTAAGTGTTGCGCCCTTGGGGAACCCCGTCGTCCCCGACGTGTACTGGATGTTGATCGGGTCGTCTGCTGAGAGCTGGGCCATCCGCTCACGCAGGCGCTGGTGGTCGCCCAGCCCGCCTGCCTCCATCAGGGCCTGCCAAGACGGCTGCCCGATGAAGACCACCTCGCTGAGACCGGGGCACTGCCCGCGCACCTGGCTGAGCATGCTCTTGTAGTCAGAGGTCTTGTGCCGCACCGCGGACACCAGCATCCGAAGGCCGGACTGGTTGATGACGTAGGTCAGCTCGTGGGCCCGGTACGCCGGGTTCACGTTCACGAGCACAGCGCCGACCTTGGCGCTCGCGTACTGCAACAGCACCCACTCGGCGCAGTTGGGCGCCCAGATACCCACCCGGTCACCCTTTTCGATACCGGCCTGCAACAGCCCGAGCGCCAGCTCGTCCACCTCGACGTCCAGCTCGCTGTACGTCCAGCGCCGACGGGTGGCTACGTCGACCAACGCCTCCCGGTCGCCGTACCGGGCGACCGTGCGCTCGAGGTTGGTGCCGATGGTGTCGCCCAGCAGGGCAACACTGGACACAGCGGACGTGTACGACAGCTCTGGCGTGCTCACCACAGCATCCTCGCGGATCTAGGTCCGCCAAGCGAGAGTCAGCCGCCACGCGATTGTCGGCGCCAGGGTGCAGGCTGTGCACCATGTTCCCGTCGACGCCGGCGCAGAGCCACCGACGGCCCAGCTGGGCGTTGCGCGGGCTCGCCGCCGGCGCACCAGCGGTCTTCACGGGGGCCTGGCTGCTGCTGGGAGCCAGCACGCCCGGCTACTCCCAGCGCATCGACACGATCAGTGCCCTGGCCGCCCGGGGCGCGCCGCACGCCGACCCCATGGTGGCCGCGTTCGTCGTGCAGGGATTCGGGCAGCTGGCCGCAGCCCGCCTGGCCTGGGCAGCGCCCGACGAGCGCTGGGTTGCCCGCTGGCTGGGCGTGGCCGGGGTCGGCACCCTGCTGGCCGGCGTCGTCCAGCTGCCGGCGACGGCGGGGCCCGGCCGATGCGCATCGGCGTCCTCGCGGTCCAGGGGGCGTTCGCCGAACACCTCTCGACCCTCGGCGCCATCGGCGTCGAGGGCGTTGCCGTGCGCGTGCCCGCCGACCTGGAGGGCCTGAGCGGCCTGATCC
>DAIETC010000126.1 GCA_027345905.1 Kineosporiaceae bacterium
GTACGGTCTGCTTCATGCTGTCGGTGGTGACGCACGGCTGGCTGCGCTGGGTCTTCGTGGGGTTTGCGGTCTTCTTGCCTTACATCGCCGTGGTCATGGCCAACGCCGGGCGAACCCGGACACCGCAGCCGCAGCCGTACCGGCCGGCTCGCGCAGGCGTCGAAGGCAGTCGCGCACGCCGCATCGGCCCCTGAAGCCGGTACGTGAGCGACTCGACGAGCCCCGAGCTGGTCTGCAGCGCGAAGGGCTGCCGTGCCCGCGCCCTCTGGGCCCTGCGCTGGAACAACCCGACCCTGCACACCCCCGAACGACGCAAGACCTGGCTGGCTTGCGAGCGGCACCGCGAGCAGCTCAGCGAGTTCTTGGCCCTGCGCGGGTTCTTGCGCGAGACAGAACCGGCCAGCTCGCTTGACCGGACCTAACCGCCGGACCTAACCGCCGATGGCGGACATCGGGCGGTCCGGCTGCAGGAACGTCGGGTCGTCGATGCCGTGCCCGGCTTTCTTGGCCGCCATCAACCGCACCATCTGGGCGCCCAGCTGCTCGTCGCTCGCGCCGGCGCGCATCGTGGTGCGCAGGTCGTCCTCGGTCCGGGCGAACAAGCACGAACGCAGCTGGCCGTCGGCGGTCAGCCGCACCCGGTCGCACGCCCCGCAGAAGGGGGCGCTGACGCTTGCGATGACCCCCACGACGGCCGGGCCGCCGTCGACGAGCCAGGTCTGGGCCGGCGCGCTACCGCGGCCCTGCGCCGCGGTCGGGGTGAGAGCGAAGCGGCTGCTCAGGCGTTCGAGCAGCTCGGCCTGGGTCACCATGGCGGCGCGGTCCCACTCGTGCTGGGCATCCAGGGGCATCTGCTCGATGAAGCGCAACTCGTAGCCGCGCTCGAGGCACCACTGCAACAGCTCGGGTGCGGAGTCCACGTTGATCCCGCGCATGGCCACGGCGTTCACCTTGACCGGCGTCAGGCCTGCGTCGGCCGCGGCCGCCAGGCCCTTGACCACGTCGTCCAGCCGGTCCCGGCGGGTCAGCGCCGTGAAGGCCGCCCGGTCGACAGTGTCCAGGCTGACGTTAACGCGGTCCAGACCCGCGGCGGCCAGCGGCGCGGCCAGCTTGTCCAGACCCAGACCATTGGTCGTCAGGGCCAGCTGCGGGCGCGGGTCGAGCGCCGCAAACTGCGCCACCAGCTCGACGATGCCACGGCGGATCAGCGGCTCGCCGCCGGTCAGGCGCACCTGGGTGACACCCAGGCTCACAGCCACGCGGACCAGGCGCACCAGCTCCTCGTCCGTGAGCAGCTCGGGCTGGGGCAGCCACGACAGGCCCTCCGCAGGCATGCAGTAGGTGCACCGCAGGTTGCAGCGATCCGTCAACGACACCCGAAGGTCGGTGGCCACCCGGCCGAAGGAGTCGACGAGGGCGCCACCTGTCCGGACCGGCGTCAGGGTGGGCATCACCGGACTCATCCTACAGGCCAGCGCCTGGCTGCGGGCCGGACCGTACCGCCCGCGGCCGGTACACATCGGCCGACTACCGTCGGCGTGGTGTGGGCGCTGGCCGCGGTTCGGCGGCACCGAGAGTCGATCGGCCTGTGGCTGATGGCACTGGTTTTCGCCACAGCATGTGTCTTCCTCGGTCGCTGGCAGCTGCACCGCTATCAGGACAAGCACGACAAGGCCGAGCTGGTGTCGCGCAACTACGACGCGCCCCCCGTCCCGCTGCGCCGCTTGCTGCCCAGCCCCACAGCGCCGTTTGCGGCCAGCCTGCAATGGCGCCAGGTGCGGGCCCAAGGCACGTACGAGCCCGCCGACACCCTGCTGGTGCGCAACCGCCCCCACCGCGGGCAGGGCGCGCAAGGCGTGTACGGCTACGAGGTGCTCGTCCCCCTGCGCCTGGACGACGGGGCGGTCCTGCTCGTCGATCGCGGCTGGTTGCCGAACGGGACGCGCGGCAACGATCCCGGCGCGGCGCCGGACGCCGTCCCCCCTCCACCGCGCGGTCGGGTCCAGGTGCTGGCCCGGCTCAAACCCACCGAGCCGGCCCGTGAGCAGCGGCTGCCACCGGGCCAGGTCGCCAGCATCGCGGTCCGCCAGATCGGCGCTCACCTGCGCCTGCCGGTCTACCCGGCCTACGCGGTCCTAACGCGGGAGAGCCCGTCCGTGACGCCGGCGCCGGCCCTGCTCGACCCGCCGGTGACGAGCGGGAATGAAGGGATCAACGCGTCGTACGCCGTCCAGTGGCTGCTCTTCGCCCTGTTGGGTCTGGGGTTCCCCATCTGGGTCAGGCGCCGACGCCGCGATGACGCTCGCCAGCTCGGTGATGACGCACGCCAGCGCGGTGATGACGTCGCCCCACCCCGGCCCCGGCGCCCGCGCATCTGGGACGCCGACGACGAATAAGACGTCGGCTGCCACACTGAGCGGCATGGATCTGGGCCTGGAAGACCGCGTCTACATCGTCACGGGGGCCTCACGCGGCCTCGGCGCAGCGAGCGCACTGGCCCTGGCCGGGGAAGGCGCCCGACTGGTGCTGTGCAGCCGAAACCAGCCCGCGCTGGAGTCGTTGGCGCAACGCGTCGAGGACCCAGAACGGGTCATCGTCGTCCCCGGCGACCTCAGCGACGACCAGTTGGCCCCGCGCCTGTGCGCCGCGGCGATCGGCAGGTACGGCCGCCTGGACGGGGCCCTGATCAGCGTCGGCGGCCCACCGGCGGGCACCACCGCGGACCTCACCGACGGGCAGTGGCGCACTGCCTTCGACACGGTGTTCCTCGGCACCCTGCGACTGGCGCGCGCGGTGATCGACGCCACGACGATCGAGGGCTCGTCCCTGCTGTTCGTGCTGTCCAGCTCGGTGCGGACGCCGGTGCCGGGCCTGGCGGCGTCCAACGGCTTGCGTCCGGGCCTGGCGATGCTGGCCAAGACCCTCGCCGACGAGGCAGGCGCACGCGGCGTTCGAGTCAACGCCCTGCTGCCTGGGCGCATCGACACCGACCGGGTGCGTGAGCTGGACGAGGCCAGCGGCCGGCCGGCGTCGACTCGTCGGGAGCACGAGGGGGCGATCCCGCTCGGCCGTTACGGGCAGCCGGAGGAGTTCGCGCGGGTGGCGGCGTTCGTGCTCTCGCCGGCCGCGTCGTACGTGACGGGCACCGCCATCGCCGTCGACGGTGGCGCGACCCGCGCCATCTGAGCCCGGGGTGCTCAGCCGACCGCGGTAGCCGCGCCGTCCTGGCTGGCGAACTGCGTGCGGTACAGGTCGGCGTACAGCCCTCCGGCGACCAGCAGCTGCTCGTGGGTGCCCCGCTCGACCACCTGCCCCTCGTTGATCACCAGGATCTCGTCGGCCTCGCGCACGGTGGACAGGCGGTGGGCGATGACGATCGAGGTGCGACCCTGCAGCGCGGTGGCCAGCGCGCGCTGGACGGCCGCCTCGCTGTCGGAGTCCAGATGGGCGGTCGCCTCGTCGAGGACCACCACCGAGGGCGCCTTCAGCAGCAGCCGCGCAATGGCCAGCCGCTGCTTCTCGCCCCCGGACAACCGGTAGCCGCGGTCACCGACCACCGTGTCCAGACCCTGCGGCAGGGCGGCCACGAGCTCCCAGATCTGGGCGTCCCGGCAGGCGGCCACCAGCTCCGCTTCGGATGCCTGCGGCCGGGCATACGCCAGGTTGGCGCGCACCGTGTCGTGGAACATGTGCGCATCCTGGGTGACGACGCCGACTACGCGCTGCAACGACTCCAGGCTCACCTGGCGCACGTCGTGGCCGCCCACGCGCACCGCGCCGGACTGCACGTCGTACAGGCGTGAGATGAGGTTCGTGATGGTCGTCTTACCCGCCCCCGACGGCCCGACCAGAGCCACCATCTGGCCTGGCTGGACGGCGAACGTGACGTCGTGCAGCACCTGCTGGGTCGGGCCCGAGTCCAGGTGCGCCACCGACTCCAGCGAGGCCAGCGACACGTCCGCGGCGCTCGGGTAGTGGAAGTCGACGTGGTCGAACTCGACGCTGGCGGCGCCGGGCGCGAGCTCGATCGCCCCTGGTAGGTCGTCCACGAGCGGGCGTAGGTCGAGCACCTCGAAGACCCGCTCGAAGCTCACCAACGCCGTCATCACGTCGACCTGCACGTTCGACAAGGCCGTCAGAGGCCCGTACAGGCGGTTGAGCAGGGCCGCCAGTGCGACCAGGGTGCCGAGCTGGAGCTGCTGGGAGATGACCAGCCAGCCGCCCGCGCCGTACACCAGCGCGGTCGCCAACGACGCGACCAGCGTCAGCGCCGTGAACAGCAGGCGCCCGTACATGGCCGAGGTGACGCCGATGTCACGTACCCGGGCCGCCTTGTGGCTGAACTCGTGCGCCTCCTGCGGCAGGCGGCCGAAGATCTTGACCAGCAGGGCGCCGGAGACGTTGAAACGCTCGGTCATCGTGTGCCCCATGGCCGCGTTCAGGGTCATGGCCTCCCGGCTGATCACGGCCAGCCGCCGCCCGAGCAGCCGGGCGGGCAACACGAACAGCGGCAGCATGACCATCGCGACCAGGGTGATCTGCCACGACAGCAGCAGCATGGTGGTCAGGACCACGACCAGGCTGACGACGTTGGAGACCACCGAGGACAGCGTCGACGTGAACGCCTGCTGGGCGCCGATCACGTCGCTGTTCAGCCGGCTCACCAGGGCACCGGTCTGGGTGCGGGTGAAGAACGCGATCGGCATCCGCTGCACGTGGGCGAAGACCCGGGTGCGCAGCTGGTAGATCAGTCCCTCGCCGATGCGCGCGGAGAACAGGCGCTGCACCAGGCTCAGCACCGCATCCACGACGGCTAGACCGGCCATCATCAGCGCGATGGTCACGACCAGCCGCCGGTCCCCGGTGGGCAGGCCCACGTCGATGATCCGCTTGACCAGCAAGGGTGTGGCCACTACCAGCAGGGCATCGATCACAACCGTGATCAGGAAGAGCACGATCTGGCGGCGAAACGGCCGGGCGAAGCCGGCGATCCGTCGAGCCGTACCGGCCGAGAGCTTGTGCTGGGCTACGGAGGGATCGCGGTGCAAGGAGCGCAGCATCGCGCCGCCCGCAGCGCCCATGCGCTCCCCGCCCATCGACATCGGCGTCCACATCCCGTCCGGCGGGCACGTGAGGCCCGCACACGCGTGCAACGTGCAACCGCCCCACGTGCTTCCCGCCGTCCCGAAACGGTACTCGCGACGTCGTCAGCTCGGCTGGCGGCGCGTCGCTCCCCCCCGAGAGCGCATGCGTGCGCCGCTCTCGACCAGAACACGGTGCACGAACCCGTACGAACGCCCGGTCAGGGCGGCGATGTCACGGATGCTCTTGCCGCTGTCGTACTGGCGGGCTACCTGGTTGGTGATGTCGTCACGCTCCTCACCAACCAGGCGTGAGCCCTTCTTCGGGGTCGTCACAGAGCGCTCCTCACGTTCGATGTGTCGGGTCATCTACCCCATAGTGCGCCGCTCACACCTGCACCGCACGCTCAGGCGAGCGACACCAGGTCGCGGTAGTCGGCGCTCCACAGGTCCTCGTCCCCGTCCGGCAACAACAAAACCTTGTCCGGTTCGAGCGCCTCCACGGCCCCCTCGTCGTGCGTGACGAGGACGACGGCCCCGCGGTAGGTGCGCAGCGCGGCGAGCACCTCGCCACGGCTGGCCGGGTCCAGGTTGTTGGTGGGTTCGTCCAACAGCAGCACGTTCGCGCTCGACACCACGAGCGTCGCCAGCGCCAGGCGGGTCTTCTCCCCACCGCTGAGCACGCTCACCGGCTTCTGGGCGTCGTCACCGCTGAACAGGAACGAGCCCAGCACCTTGCGCACCTCGGTGTCACCCAGGTCCGGCGCAGCCGAGCGCATGTTCTCCAGCACCGTGCGAGTGGTGTCCAAGGTCTCGTGCTCCTGCGCGTAGTAGCCCAGGAGCAGCCCGTGCCCGGGGTGCACCTGGCCGGTGT
>DAIETC010000127.1 GCA_027345905.1 Kineosporiaceae bacterium
CACGCCGTAGGCACCACCCGCGATCGCCAAGTTCCGAGCGAGGCCTCTCCCAAGTTTGCCCGAGATCAACCGCACCGGCGTTCTCCCGAGGCCGCGCAGGATCGGCTCTCCATATCGGTTAACCACGGCGTATGGCAGCTCGCGCAGGTCCCGGAGTCCCTTCATGGGCACGGCAGCCAAGGCAAAGTCGACAGCAGCGCCGCGAGAGCAGGAGGTGGAGCCCTGTTGACCGTCGCTCATGTTGCAGGGGGTGCCGTCATTGAGGGTGCCGATGGGCTGGGTGTGGGAAAGCCCCGCCGGCCTGTGGCCGGCGGGGCTTTCGTCTGCGAAGTGACGGTGTGCTCGGCGTGGTGACGGCCTTGTCTAGTCGGCGCCGACTTCGGAGATCGCGATCCGGGCCGCTTTCTCGTCGACGATGTTGGCTTGGCGGGCGAACGCGGCGGTGAGGGCGTTGACCGCGAGGTTGTTGACGGCGCGGGGGTAGCCGCGGGAAGCGTTGTGGATGAGAGTGATCGCGTCGTCGCTGAACAGGGTGTCCGACCGCCCGGCGATCTTGACGTGGTGGGTGATGTAGTCACCGGTCTCGTTCGCGCTCATGCCGGGGATGGCGTAGCGGACGGTGATCCGCTGGTCGAGCGCGGCGAGCACCCCGAGGCGCAGCCGTTGGCGCAGGGTCGGCTGGCCGATCAGCAGCGCCGCGAACGGCGCCCCGGAGTCCATCTCGTGGTTGGTAAGCATGCGCACGGCTTCGAGTTGAGCGTTGTCGAGCAGGTGCGCCTCGTCGAAGATGACGATCGGGGTTCGTCCCCGTTCGGCGTGCTCGGCGGCCAGCGCCGCGGCGGCCTGCGGGACCAGTGTCGCGGTGTAGAAGCTGGGGGTCTGCCCGAGCGCGCTGACGACGTGGTGCAGCATGCCGCGGACCCCGACCGAGGGGTTGGGCAGGTAGATGACGACGTGGCGGGAGCTTTCCAGGGCGGCGGTGGCGGCGCGGACGGCGACTGTCTTGCCCGCGCCGACCTCGCCGGTGATCACGCCGAGGGCGTGTTGCTCGACGCACCAGCCGATCCGGGCGACCGCTTCGGCGTGACCGTCGTGGCGGTGCAGCATCGACGGGGCGAGGCTGCGGTCGAACGGCATGCGGGTGAAGCCCCAGTGGGCTTGCAGCCGGGAGCTCATGAGCGCCCCGCCGTCGCCTCGGACAGCCCGTCGGTCTCCTCGCCGTGCTCGACGGTGGGCGGGGCGAGGTTCGGGTGAGCAGGCGGTGCTTTGTCCGCGTCGGGGTGCTGCGCCGGGGTCGGGTTCGGCGGCGGGGTCGAGTACAAGGCGTGGAAGCCGATGCGTTCCTCGGCCTGCAGGTGCTGGCGGTGGGCGTCGGCGACGAGCTGCAGGTAGGCGATCCCGGTCGCCGGCGGTGCGGCCGGCTCAGCTGTCTCCGGTCGGGCTTTCGGGTGGGTGTGGCGGGTGATACGCAGCGGCACCGCCCGCCCGTAGTGGACGCCGCGGTAGTGCACCTCGATCGTGTCGAGGTCGAACGGGGAGAACACCAGCTCTACGCGGCAGCCGACCAGGACCGCTTCGACCTCGTAGCTGTTGCCGTGCAGCGAGACGGTCGCGGTCTTGGTGACGGTGCGTGTCTCTGACCACTGGAACGCTTGCGTCAACGCCTCGGCGCTGGCCATCACCGGGCCGTGCCCGGCGGCCTGCCAGCCGTCGTCCCAGCGGGCCAGCGGGGCCTGCCCGGTCTCGGAGTGCACCCGGTGGTGGTACTGGGATTCGACCCAGGCGGTGAACAGCCTGTTCAGTTCCAGCAGCGCCGCCGCGGGGGTGAGCCCCCGCGCGGCCAGCTCCGCGGCGGCACTGTCGGTGACCTCCACCAGGAACTGGTCGCGCACCACGCGGAACCATCGTTCGATCTTCCCCCGGCCTTGCGGGCGGTGCGGCGTCGAGTGCACCAGGCGGATGCCGAGCTTGCCGCAGGCGCGCAGCAGCCACGAGTCGACGAACGCGCTGCCGTTGTCGACATAGACCGACTGCGGAACCCCGCGGGCCGCCAGCGCCGGCTGCAGCGCCGCGGCGAGGCGGACGGTGTCCTCGGCGAAGCCGAACCGGTAGCCCACCGCCAGTCGGCTGTGGTCGTCCACGAACGCGAACAGGTAGGTCTTGCGGCCAGCGACCTTCGGGCCGTGCAGCGCGTCGCCGACCCACCGTTCGTTCGGTGCGGCGGCTTCGAACCGGCCGAACACCGTCGTGGTTCCCTCGGCCGGCGGGCGGATCAGGTCGTGGCGGTGGAACAGGCGCAGCAGGGTGGACTCCGACGGCGACCACCCGCCCGACGCTTGAAGGATGCGGGCGACCTGAGCGGCGGTGCGGTGCGGGTTCTCCTTCTTCAACGCCACCGCCAGCTCCAGCACGCTGTGCTCGATGCGGGCGCCGGGCTGGCGCATCGACGGCGCCAGCGCCTCGAACCCGCCGGCCCGGTAGCGGCGAATCCAGCGGTCCAGCGTGTCGCGGGAGTAGCGCTGCTGACCGCCGAACGGCCCGGCATGCGTCTGGGCGGCGATCGCGCGCACCGTTCGGCCGCGGGCCTTCGTGGACAGCCCCGGGTCGAGGGCAGGGCAGATCAGCTGGTAGCGGAACAACGCCACCTGCTGCGCGCGGGCCCGCCGCGCCGCCTGGTCATCGTGGCCTGGACTCACCGGTTCCTCGCTTCCATCAAGGCAAACCCGGCACGAGGACGGTGCCGGGCGTGACCCTGGCGAGGATCCCGGTCCGCACGCCCGAACGTCAGAGGCAACTCGTGTTGCCCGCAGCGATCAGCGCGCCGGCGGCCACCGCGGTGCGAGAAGCCGACCACCCGAACACGCCGCCGCGACCTGCCACGCCGTCACCGAGCCGAGGACCCCGACTGGCCCGAACCGACCGCGCAGCGTCGCCGTGGCCAGCCCGAGCGCGGCCAGCAGATCCCGCCACGGGCACCCCAGCGCCTCCGGCACCGTGACGTCGACCCCGGCGCGGAGCGCGACCTGCAGCAGGAACACCCGCACCGGCTCGAGTCGGCCCGCCAGCCTGCGCAGCCAGCCGCGTACCGTCGCCGCCGGCACCGCCAGTCCCAACCCAGCCCTGCGGTGACCGGCCCCACCCGCCCGCGCGCTCACCACCGCGCCGATCACGTCGGCCGCGTAAGCCCGGCGCAGCAACACCGTCACCGGCAACAGCACATGGCTCACCAGACAGGACCCGCAGCGGGCACGCCGCGGCCGCAGCGCGTCGGGCAGGCCGTGAACCTGGCGAACGCGGGCCCACCCCCACGGCCGCAACGACTCCCCACACCCCTCGCCAGGGCAGGCCAGCTGGCCGCCGCGCAGCCTCGTCTCGACCAGGACCGGGTCAGCCTCTACCGTTATCAACGGTGCCTCCGTGCATCAGCACGGCCCTCCCGCCGCTAGTCCACCACGACGTTGGGCGGGAGGGCCGTCGTCGTCTACGTCGGCCAGATTCTGCCCGTCGTCACAGTGATGGCGCCGACCCGACCCGCAGCCACAGCAATGAAGATCAACCCTTGCTCTGCAACATCGCTGACGATGCCCGGCCTACACGTCGGCACCCGGAGTGACGGTCAACACCAGGCGCCGCCGACGGCGCTGGCCCCGCGCCGTCCGTGGCGTGCCCCAGCTCCTACACGTACACGCGCGTCCTTCGGGACTACGCGCGGGACCTGAGCCGCGCTGAGGTCGCGGTCGCCCAAGCGGTCGCGTCCTTCGCCAACCGCGAGGGGGTGGCCCGGCCCAGCATCGCGCGCATCGCGGACGCGAGCCGGTACGCGCACGTCACCCGGCAGCTGCGGACCCTCATCGCCGCGGGGTGGCTCGTTCGGACCCGGGGAGGCGGGCCTGGGAACCCGACCCGCTACCAGCTCCGCATCCCCGCCACGGTCATCGCCGCGGGCCTGCCCTCGTGGATGAACCTCAACGACCCCAGCACCCCGGACGGTCAAGAAGGTCAAGGAAGTAGTGCGCCGGCGCACTACATTCCCGCTGCCGAGGACGGCAAAGAAAGTCAAGAAAGTAGTGCGCGCACGCACTACTTGGCAGGCACCACGGGTCAAGAAGGTCAAGAAAGTAGTGCGCCCAGGCACCAGGAAGTAACAAACCTAGGGAAGGGGAAGGGGTACA
>DAIETC010000133.1 GCA_027345905.1 Kineosporiaceae bacterium
GCGGGTCGACGTGTTCGTCGTCGAGCAGCAGTGCCCCTACCCCGAGCTGGACGGGCGTGACGGCGAGCCCGGCACCGAGCACCTGTGGCTGGACGACGAAGCCGGCCCCACGTCGTACCTGCGCCTGCTCGTCGATCCCGAGCGCACCTGGCGGATCGGGCGCGTGTGCACCAGGGGCGATGCGCGAGGACGCGGTCTGGCGGCCATACTGCTCGCCGCGGCGCTGGAGCGCGTCGGGCACGAGGCCGTGGTGCTGGACGCGCAGAGCCATCTGGCGCAGTGGTACGCAAGGTTCGGGTTCGATGTCGTGGGCCCGCAGTTCCTGGAGGACGGGATCCCCCATGTGCCCATGCGCAGGGCTGCCTCTACGGTCGAGGCATGACGAAGACTGCGCGGCGCCAGCTGTGGCGCGAGGGTCCCGAGGTCGGCGCGATCGGCCTGGGCTGCATGGGAATGTCGTGGGCATACACCCCGAGCGAGCGGGACGACGACCGCTCGGTGGCGCTGATCGGTGAGGCGCTCGATGCCGGGGTCACGCTCATCGACACGGCCGACGTGTACGGCCCGTTCCACAACGAGACCCTGGTGGGACGCGCACTGCGCGGGCGCCGCGACGAGGTCACGCTGGCCACCAAGGTCGGCCTGCTCACGCAAGGCCCCGGCCAGCCCATCACGCGCGACGGACGGCCCGAGCACATCCGGGCGGCCTGTGACGCGTCGCTGCAGCGGCTGGGCACCGACGTCATCGACCTGTACCAGCTGCACCGCGTCGACGAGCAGGTGCCGCTCCCCGAGACGTGGGGGGCGATGGCCGAGCTGGTGCACGAGGGCAAGGTGCGGGCGATCGGCCTGAGCGAGGTCAACGTCAGCCAGCTGGAGCAGGCCCACGCGATCCACCCGGTCGCCACCGTGCAGTCCGAGCTGTCGCTGTGGACCCGTGACCCGGTCGCCGAGGTGCTGCCCTGGTGCCAGGCGCACGGCACGGGGTTCATCCCCTACTCCCCCTTGGGTCGCGGCTTCCTGACCGGCACGATGCCGGCCGTGCGCGACGACGACTTTCGCGCCGGGTTACCGCGGTTCACCGACGAGGCCCAGGCCGCGAACCAGGGCATCGTCGAGCGGGTCCGAGAGGTGGCCACCCGGATCGGTGCCACGCCCGCCCAGGTGGCGCTTGCCTGGTGCCTGGCCCAGGGCGAGCACGTCGTGCCGATCCCGGGCACGCGCCGCTCCGAACGGCTGGCCGAGAACATCGCGGCGGCGCGGATCAGCCTGGACGACGAGAGCCTGGCCACGCTGGACACGCTGCCCGCTCCGGTCGGCGGGCGCTACTGATGGGCGGGCAGCTGGTGCTCGTGCGGCACGGGCAGACGCAGTGGTCGCGCGAACGCAAGCACACCGGGCTCACGGACGTGCCGTTGGACGCGCAGGGCGAGCAGCAGGCCGTGGAAACCGGGACGCTCGTGAAGCACCTGCTGGGCGGGCGTGCGCCGGCTCTGGTACTGACCAGCCCGCTGATCAGGGCCCGGCGCACCGCGGAGCTGGCCGGATTCCAGGCCGAGCTCGAACCGGCTCTGATGGAGTGGGACTACGGCGGCTACGAGGGGCTCACCACCCCGCAGATCCGCGAGCTGACCCACTCACAGTGGACCGTCTTCACCGGCGACGTCGTGCCCGGCGACACCCCGGGTGAGACGCTGGACCAGGTCGCCGGGCGCTGCGCCGACGTCCTGTCCCGGGCGCGGGCGGCGATGGCCGATGGGGACGTCGTCCTGTTCGGGCACGGGCACGCGTTACGGGTGCTGGCCGCCTGCTGGCTGGAGGCTGAGCCGCGGCTGGCCGCCCACCTGCTGCTGGACGCCGGTGGCGTGTGCGTACTCGGACACGGTCACGGCATCCCGGGCGTGCAGCACTGGAACCTGCCCCCGGCGTCCTAGGCTGGCACCCCAACCGCAAGCTGGCATAACGGCACGAGGGGTCTGCGTGAGCGTCCTGGACCGTCTGGCCATGGCCACCGGCGTGTACTGGGGCGAGGGCACCGGGCCGCAGGACTTCGTCGCCCGGGTGGTCATCGGCGCGGACGACGACGGCTCGCTCACGCTGGAGTACGAAGCCTGGTCCGCGGTCCACGGGCTGCTGCACGTCGAGGCCGCGCGGCTCGGGGAGGCGGACGGCGGCGTCAGCCTGGTCTCGACGTCCGACGGCAGCGAGGACACGATGGTGTTCCGCGAGGGCGAGCCTGGGGTGTTCGGCAGCACCGGTCCCGAACGCGTGGGTCTGGTCATCACCTGCCAGGACGACGCCCTCACGTTCGCCTGGTGGTGGCCGGACGACGGCGGCGGGCTGCAGGAGCGCTCCCGGGCCACCGTGCACCCGATGCGGCCGAACCTGGCCGCCCCACGCCTGCCCGGAGCACCGGCGGCCCCCCGCGCGCAGGTCCCCTGGCCCGGCGTCGTCCTGTTGTGCGGGCCGGGTGCCGGGGTCGTCGCCCAGCGCCTCGCCCAGCGCCTCGCCCACGTCGCGGTCGTGCGCACCGACCTGTTCGACAAGGCCGTCGTGGGCACCGCGAGCGCACCTGGCGACCCCGCGCTGCGGCACAGCATCGCCGTGGCGGTGGTCCGCGGGTACGCCGGCGCCGGGCACCCGGTCATCGTGCACGGATCGATGCCACGCGCCGACCACGAGCTGCTGGTCAGCGACCTGGCAGCGGCAGGTGTGGCCCCGGTGCAGCTGGTCGACCTGGGCGAGGGGCAGGACTACGACGACGTCGCCCGCACGCTGATCGGGCAGTGATCGCTGATCGGGCAGTGATCGGCGTCAGGGCAGCTCCCAGGTGTGCACCGGCTCGTTGCTGTGCATGCCCTGCGCGTAGTGCCCGAGCATCTGGGTGATCGCGCCCAGCCGGTCCAGGCCGCGGCGCTCCAGCGCGCGGACGGCCTCGACCTGCCACTGGGCCCCGTTGCGCCCGGTCTTGCAGCGACCCTCGATGACACCGAGGTAACGTTCGCGGGCCGCGGCGGACACCCCCCGCTGCTCCAGGCCCTGGTGAGCCAGCGGCAGCAGGTGACGCAGGACCAGCTCTTCGGCGGGTAGCTCGCCGAACCCGGGCCAGTACACCGAGGCGGCCATGCCCAGGCGAGCACACTGGGTGAAGTTCGCCTGGGCCGTCGCGAAACTCATCTTGGTCCAGACCGGGCGCTCCTGGGCACGCAGCATCTGCAGCAGGCCGTAGTAGAACGCCGCGTTGGCCAGCACGTCCACCACCGTCGGTCCGGCAGGCAGGGCGCGGTTCTCCACGCGCAGGTGCGGGCGAGCGTCGACGACGTCGTAGATCGGCCGGTTCCACCGGTAGATGGTGCCGTTGTGCAGCCGCAGCTCGCGCAGCTGCGGGGCCTGCCCGGCGTCCAGCACCGCCACCGGGTCCTCGTCCGAGATCTCCGGCAGCAGCGCGGGGAAGTAGTGCACGTTCTCCTCGAACAGGTCGAAGATCGAGGTGATCCACCGTTCGCCGAAGAACACCCGGGGCCGCACGCCCTGGTTGCGCAGCTCCACCGAGCGGGTGTCGGTGGCCTGCAAGAACAGCTCGGTGCGCGTCTCGGCCCACAGCTGGCGACCGAACAGGTACGGCGAGTTCGCGCCCATCGCCAGCTGTGGCCCGAGCAGCGCCTGGCCCGCGTTCCAGGCCGCAGCGAACCCGGTGGGGGTGACCTGCTGGTGCAGCTGCACCGACGTGCACGCGCTCTCGGGTGCGATGGTGTCGGCGTACGCGGTCACCTGCTCACCGCCGTCCGGCGCCTGGATGTCGATCAGCAGGTCCTC
>DAIETC010000138.1 GCA_027345905.1 Kineosporiaceae bacterium
GCGCACCGGATCGGGGAGCGTCTCCAGCAGGCCACCCAAGACGAGACCAGCGCGGCAACGACTCGGGCAACGTCCGGACGCGACCTCGTGCGCGTGCTCGCCCAGCGGTCCGGCGAGGTCGACGCCTCGGTGGACGAGCTGTTCCCCGCACTGGTCCTCAAGCCCCTGTCCGCTGCCACGGATGCCGAGGGGTGGCACGCTGGGCGACACGCCGCGGACACCGCCGACCTGCTCGACCGCGCCCCGCTAGCGGCCACCTGACCCAGCCCGACGCCAGCCGGTGTCGGACCTGGTTCGCTACCTCATCGGGGTCGAGGTCGACGGCAAACGACGTGCCTGGGCGGGGAGCTTGGCGACGGCAACGTTCCGGTTCAGGACTGGGCCATGTCGACGAAGCGTGAGTAGTGGCCCTGGAACGCGACGGTGATCGTGTCGGTCGGGCCGTTGCGGTGCTTGGCGACGATGAAGTCGGCCTCACCGGCCCGCGGGGACTCGCGCTCGTAGGCGTCCTCGCGGTGCAGCAGGATCACCATGTCGGCGTCCTGCTCGATCGAGTTGTGAACGGCGATGCCGTTGGCGACGAAGTTGTGCGTGCCCACAACGGTGGCATCAAAGACCTGCTCTTCGCCTTGCGGCACCACCGAGACGACTGTGTCCCACAACAGGTCGTTGACGGCCATGATCTCCAGTTGCTCATCCTCGAGAAGTGCCGCGATACGGCCGAGACGCTCGCGGGAGGGCGCACACTTGCCCATCCGGGAACCGCGAAATGCCGAGTCCATGCCGGCGGCGATGGCGCGGTGGGACATGCCTCGCTCTACCAGCACCGCACGGACCCGCTCCCACACCTGAGTTGGGACCGTGTCGACAGTGGTGTTCACCTGCACGCCCTGCAAAACCTGTTGCAGCAAGGTCGCCTGCACGCCACGCGCACCGTGGACGCCGACCTGCTCCAGGAAAGCCTTCTGATCCTGGGCGCCGCTGATGTCCAGGGTATAGCCGTCGCGGTGGCCCGTCTTGCGCGTGGTGCGTACCCGGCCCGGGATCCCAAATCGAAGCAGCAGCCGGGACAGGTCGTCCACGAGACGACGACTTGTCGAGGCGTAGCAGACCCGGCCGCCGCGGGCGCCCGTCGTTACGGTTACCGAACCGTCGGTGGACCAGATATGCCGCAGAAACAGTCGAATCTGCCGCTTCGGTAGGTGAAACACCTCCTGCGGGACGAACTTCTCGTCAGATCGTAGGCCGAACAACCCCAGCTCATCCAGCCACTGAGCTATGTGATCGTCGCGCACTGCCGTGACGCCGAAGCAGCGTGCCGCCTCGGTGACCGCACTGAGGTTGGCCTCGTCCACGCTCGCATAGCGCAGTGGCTGACGGTGCACGAACGATCCGTCCCCGAGCAGGTGGGCAAGCAGAACGACCTGGTCGTCATCCCAAGCGGCTTCGCGCTCTGGGGTTGGAACGTGGCGCGGAACCCCCACTCGCGACCCGGGGACCAGCTCGTCCAGGCGCCGCCACCCGTCATACGTGAGGAAGGGGTGGTTCGCGGTGGCTCGCACCTGCTTGCCCGACGCCAACGTGAGCTGGAACACCGGCCGTACCCCGGTGGTGAAGACGTGCGTCAGGTGGCGGCGTACGTAGCGAAGCGAGTCGTCCAGCGACCACACCGGCACGTCGGTCGCCCCGCTGGCGTGCAACTCGCCGAGCGTTACCTCGGCGCCGGTGTCAGCCCGCAGCAGGCGAGTGTCGGCGGTCAGGCACCCCGATTCGCGAAGGTCGGACATCTGGGGCTTCTTGTCGGTGCGCTGCTCGGGGCCACGGTTGAGCTGGGAGATCGCGATCACCGGCACCTCGAGTTCCTTGGCCAGCAGCTTCAGCGCCCGGGAGAACTCCGAAACCTCCTGCTGGCGGGACTCCACTCGCTTGCCGCTGCTCATCAGCTGCAGATAGTCGATGATGACGATCTTGAGGTTGTGCCGCTGCTTCAGGCGTCGGCACTTGGCGCGGATCTCCATCAGCGACATGTTCGGCGAGTCGTCGATGAACAGCGGTGCGTCGCTCAGCTCGCCCATGGTGCGCGCCATCTTCGTCCAGTCGGTGTCTTCCAGTCGGCCCTGGCGCAGCTTCTGCAACGGGATCTTGGCTTCAGCGCTGAGCATGCGCATCGTGATCTCGGTGCGGCTCATCTCCAGGGAGAAGATCACCGACGTCAGACCGTGCCTGATGGACGCCGAGCGCGCGATATCAAGCCCGAGCGTGGAGTTGTGCGTCGGGATCATCGACGTGCCAGCAAGGTAGAGATGGTCCTCGGCCTCCACCTGGATGCAGCGCACCGGAACCGACTCGATGGGGCGCACCTCGGTAATGAAACGGGTCCGACGACGGGTGAAAACCCGCTGTCCACGTTCCTTGTGCATCCGTCGCTTGCGCTCCAGCCAGAACACCTCGTCGTCAGTGCTGAATGAGATGGTGAATGCCGTCGATGAGGCCGCGCGGGCCCCGCGTACCGTCCTGCGACGCATGGCACAGCGGTAGCCCAGGCTCACCACGAGCTCGCGCACGTCCTGCGCCAAGCGAGCATTCGTGCTGGTGAACTGCACCATCCCGGTCGGGGCCACGGTGCCATCGGCGTCGAGCAGCCCAGCTAGCAGGTCGCGTCGCTGGCCCTGGCTGGCACGCAGGTATGCGGCGGGGATGTGCTTGTTGTCCAAGACTGCGATGGTGCGCAAGCGACCCTGGAAGGTCCCATGCTGCCGTGGGCAGGCCTGGCCGAGCGCCAGGCCACACGTCCTGGCGCCACAAGCCGGACACGTCGGCGCGGTGGACGGCTCCCCGGGCCGTTCGGCGCAGTCCGGGGTCGGTAAGCCAAGGTGGTAGCGCATCCGAGCTGCGGTGGGCGTCACGACCAAGCCGTCCTGCTCCAGCCGGATCGCGATCTCGGGATCGGGGCTCGTCAAAGTGGCGTCGGTTGCTGTCCCATCGCCGAGCCAGGCGCCCAGGGTGTACGGCTCGACGAGGAACACGCGCTGCGGCAAATCCAGCGGCTTGGCCGTGATCACGCTGTGGTTGGGGCGAGTGTCGCCCACTGAACACCGCAGAGTGCGCGCGATCTGCGCCGTCGTCCGCACCGCCGCGAAGGTTCGCTGGTTGCGGGAGCCGCCGTAGGAAGCCCTCGCCGCTTGGGCGCTCCTACGAGAAGCTCGCGTCTCGGTGAGCCATTGGTGCTCGGCGTCGGCGACCAGCACGGAACCGTCTGAGAAGTGAACCTCGAAACAGGGACGCTCACGCATGACCTCAGTGGCGGCCACCACCCGCGTCGCCCGCCCGTCGGCGCCGATCACGTGCTCGCCGACAGCCACCTCCCCCATCGTGGTCCAGCCCTTCGGGGTGGGCAGCGGGGTGTCCAGCGCCAAAGCCTTCCCGATCGCCGGCCGAGCGGCGAGGACGATCATCTGGCCTGGGTGCAGCCCGTTGGTCAACCGGTCGAGGTCGGCGAAGCCAGTCGGTACGCCGATCATGCCCTCGCCGCGATGCCCGGCCGCCTCGATCTCGTCGACGGTGGACTCGATCAGCTGACCGATCGGCAGGTAGTCCTCACTGGTGCGGCGCTCGGTGACGGCGTACACCTCGGACTGCGCGGCGTTGACCAGGTCGTCGACGTCGCCGCCAGTGGTCGCGTAGCCCAGCTGGACGATCTTGGTACCCGCCTCGACCAGGCGGCGCAGCACTGCCCGCTCGCGCACGATCCGCGCGTAGAAGCCCGCGTTGGCGGCGGTGGGCACCGAGCTGATCAGGGTGTGCAGGTACGGGGCACCACCGACCCGGCTCAGGCTGCCCTTCTTGGTCAGCTCATCGGAGACGGTGACCGCGTCGGCGGGCTCACCGCGGCCGTAGTGCTCGAGCACCGCGTCGAAGATCAGCTCATGCGCCGGTCGGTAGAAGTCACTGCTGCGCAGCACCTCGATCACGTCGGCGATGGCGTCCTTGCTGAGCATCATGCCGCCCAGCACCGACTGCTCGGCCGCGACGTCCTGCGGCGGGGTGCGGTCGAACGACTCCCCCGGCCCATCCGGCGTCGAATAGGCCGAGCCAAGTTCGGTGACCGTCACCTGTGCCATCCCTCCCGATCTGACTACGCCCCACTGCCTGACTAGGCCCTGCCCACGCGCACAGTGCATCAGCCGGCACCGACAGCCGCCGCGAGGTGAATCAGCGTCGGTGCCGGCGCCCTGTGCTCGGCGGGGACACCGAACCGTAGAGCCGCCAGCAGCCAGGTTCCAAGCCCCGGTTACGCACCATGGCAGTTCGACCTGTGGAGGACGTGTTGGCGGTTATCCACAGCATGTGGGCAGTTCTGTGGACGGTCCCATAACTTTGCGTCACTACGTGGCTGTCACCTGCGGCGACGACGTCCACTGGCTGTGGAGAACACGAATGTGGAGCGCTGCCGAGCCGACCGGGCCACCGCATGGGCTGGGGGCTGGGCGGCGAGGCTGGCAAGCCCCAGCGGGCCCTGACGGGCCAGCGCCTCCGGGCCGGTCCGAGAGGGCAGGCGGTCCCGCGTGCGGCGGGGCGCGGACGGCCCGGTTTGCGGCGTGGGCGCAGCCGTGGGCGCAGGGAAAGTGATGCGATCACGACACCGTGGCTGCACCCACGGCTGCACCCATGGCGGGCCGGGACGACGAAGGGCCCGGTCGCCGCGCGGCGACCGGGCCCTTCGGGCGGCGACAAGGTCAGCCGGCGACGACCTCCAGGGCCACGCTTGCGGCCACCTCGGGATGCAGGCGCACGCTGACCTGGTGGCGACCGACGGACTTGATCGGCTCGCCGAGCTCGATCTTGCGGCGGTCGAGCTCGGGGCCGCCGGCTGCGCTGACCGCGTCCGCGACGTGCGCGGTGGTGACCGCACCGAACAACCGCCCGCTGGCGCCGGCGTGGGCGGCCAGCCGCACGGTGCTGGACTCCAGAGCAGCCTTCAGGGCCTGGGCCTGCTCCAGGGTGGCGATCTCGCGTGAACCACGGGCCTTGCGGATGGCGTCGACCTGCTTTTGGCCGCCCTTGGTCCACGGGGTGGCGAGCGAGCGGGGGAGCAGGAAGTTGCGCCCGTACCCGTCCTTGACCTCGACGACGTCCCCGGGCGCACCGAGGCCGGTGACCTCCTGGATGAGGATGAGCTTCATGGGTCTCCTCCCCCGGCTCAGCGAGCCGTGCTCGAGTACGGCATCAGGGCCATCTCGCGGGCGTTCTTGATCGCCGTCGCGATCTGCCGCTGCTGCTGGACGCTGACGCCGGTCACCCGACGCGCCCGGATCTTGCCGCGGTCGGAGATGAACTTGCGCAGCAGCGCGGTGTCCTTGTAGTCGATGTACTCGACCTTGGCGGCCTTGAGCGGGTTGGCCTTCTTCTTCACTTTGCGCACAATCGGCTTTGCCATCGTGGAGCTCCCCTTTCGTGGAGCCCGGGCCGTGCGCGGTGTCGGCCCGGGATGGTCGGGATGGGTGAACGGGTTAATGCTCAGAACGGCGGTTCTTCGTACGACGACCCGCCCGCAGCCGCGCCACCGGGCGAGGCGTGGCCCGGCGAAGCAGCGGGCGTCGCGGGCCCGGTGGCCCATGGGTCGTCCACCGGTGCGGCGCTCGCGGCGGACGGGCCGCCACCCCAGCCGCCGCCCTGCTGGCTGGCGCCACGCTGGGCCTTGGTGACCTTGGCCGTGGCCCGGCGCAGGCTCGGACCGACCTCGTCGCAGGCCAGCTCGATGACCGTGCGCTTCTCGCCCTCTTTGGTGTCGAACGTGCGCGACTGCAGGCGGCCCTGGACGATGACCGCCGTGCCGCGCGTCAGCGATTCGGCGACGTTCTCGGCCGCCTCGCGCCAGATCGAGCAGCGCATGAACAGCGTCTCGCCATCCTTCCACTCCCCGGACTGGCGGTCGAAGGAGCGCGGCGTGGAGGCCACCGTGAAGTTGGCTACCGCCGCCCCGGACGGGGTGAAGCGCAGCTCGGGGTCGTTGGTGAGGTTGCCGACGATCGTGACGACGGTGTCGCCTGCCATGGCTGGCCCTCTCGGTGCGGGTGGGACCTGGCTAGCGCAGGTCGGGACGGATGAGCTTGGTGCGCAGCACGGACTCGTTGAGCCCCAGCTGGCGGTCGAGCTCGTGGGCGAGCGCGGGCTCGGCGATCATGTCGACCACCGCGTAGATGCCCTCTGACTTCTTGTTGATGTCGTAGGCCAGTCGCCGCCGGCCCCACAGGTCGACCTTCTCGATCGTGCCGCCGCCTTGGCGCACGACGTTGAGAAACTTGTCGAGACTTGGAGCGACGGTGCGCTCCTCGAGGTCGGGATCGAGGATGACCATGAGCTCGTAATGACGCATGCAGAACCCACCTCCTTTGGACTCAGGCGGCCACGGTCTCTCCGTGGCAGGAGGGCGAACACGTCGATCGTCGCGGCCCACGGCGGGACGAACCGACCGGGGAGGAACGACAACGAGGCAAGGCTACCGCGGCACGGCGACAGCGAGCGAATCTGTCCACAGGCAGACAGGGACACAGGGACGTCGGTACTCAGCCGGCGCGGACCACCAAGGCGTCTCCCGCATGTTCCAACGGCCCGCCCAGCGGGTCGTCGCTGCCGTCGCGGCGCACGACGTCGCGCGCCGGGTCGCGGATCTCGCGCACGACGCACCAGACCAGCCAGAGCAGCCCACCGACGCGGGCGATCAGGAACACCGAGTACCAGGTAGCCGGCAACGCGCGGTCCGGGGCGGCGGCGGCTGCGGCGTACAGCCACACGGCCATGAAGTACGTCGCCTCGGCGCTGACCCAGACCAGGTGGTCGCGCCAACGGGGGTGCGCGAGCGCAGCCAGCGGCAGCAGCCACAACGAGGCCTGGACCGGCCAGGCCTTGCCGGTGAGCACCACGACGGCAAGCACCACGAACGCCACCTGGGCGACCCGCGGACGACGTGCGGGCCCGAGGGTCAACGCCGCCCCGAGGGCCAGGGCCACGGCCACGCCCAGAACGGTCAGCGTCGTCACCGTGCCCGGCGCGAGAGTCACCGAGTGCAGACCCAGGCGGCTCATCCAGCCCGGGCGGGGAGTGGCGAACAGCGTCTGGGGCAGCAACCACGGCGACCCGTACCCGGCCGCCGCCTTGGCCCAGTCCCGGTAGGCCGAGCCGACACCCGAGGCACCGACGAGCCACCACGGCGCCAGCACCAGCAGGCAGGTCGCCGCGCCCGCCACCGCCGTCACCGCCCAAACGCGGATGCGCCCGGCCCGCATGGCGAGCAGCCCCAGGACGAGCACGAGCAGGGCGGGGTACGTGCGGGCCATCGTCGCGAGCCCCAGCAGGACGCCGGCCAGCACGGGGCGGCGCCGGCCCCAGGCGAGCAGGCCCCCCGCGGCCAGCGTCACGCCCAGCAGGTCCAACGAGACCAGCGCCGAC
>DAIETC010000174.1 GCA_027345905.1 Kineosporiaceae bacterium
GTCGGGCAGGTACTGCTGCTCGGCCACCCCGTGCGGCTCGTAGTGCGCGTAGCGGTACCCCTGGCCGTGACCCAGCGCACCGGCCCCGGGATAGTGCGCGTCCCGCAGGTGCGCCGGCACCACCCCGGCTCGCCCCGCGCGCACGTCCGCGATGGCGGCGTCGATCCCCAGGTAGGCGGCGTTCGACTTCGGCGCGCTCGCCAGATGGACCACAGCCTGGGCCAGGACGATCCGGGCCTCGGGCATCCCGATCAGCTGCACCGCCTGTGCGGCCGCCACCGCGGTCTGCAGGGCGCTCGGGTCGGCCATCCCGACGTCCTCCGCGGCGGCGATCACGATGCGGCGGGCGATGAACCTGGGGTCCTCGCCCGCCTCCAGCATCCGGGCCAGATAGTGCAGGGCAGCATCGACATCCGAGCCGCGCATCGACTTGATGAAGGCGCTGGCGACGTCGTAGTGCTGGTCGCCGTCCTTGTCGTAGCGCAGCACGGCGGTGTCGAGCGCGGCAAGCGCATGTTGGAGCCCGACCGTCGCGACCCCTTCGGTGGCCGCCGCGCCCGCCGCCGCCTCCAGCGCCGTCAGGGCCCGGCGGGCGTCCCCGCCGCTGACCCGCACGAGGTGCTCGAGTGCCTCATCGCTCAGCCGCACGTCGCCACCAAGGCCACGCGGATCGTCAACCGCCTTACGCAGCAGGCCTTCCAGATCGCCGTCGGTCAGTGACCTGAGCGTCAGCACAATCGAGCGCGACAGCAGCGGCGCAATCACGGCGAACGACGGGTTCTCGGTGGTCGCCGCGACCAGCACCACCCAGCGATTCTCGACACCGGGCAGCAGGGTGTCCTGCTGCGCCTTGGTGAAGCGGTGGATCTCGTCCAGGAACAGCACCGTGGTGCGCCGGTACAGGTCGCGCTCGTCGCGGGCATCGTCCATGACCTTGCGCACGTCCCGCACTCCGGCGGTGATCGCGGACAGCTCGACGAACCTGCCGCCCGTACTTCCGGACACGACGTGCGCCAGCGTCGTCTTGCCGGTCCCCGGCGGACCCCACAGCACGAGGGACGCCGGGCCGGCCGGTCCGTCGCTGCCCTCGACCAGCCGGCCCAGGGGCGACCCGGGGGCCAGCAGGTGATCTTGGCCGACGACGTCGTCCAGCGTCCGCGGCCGCATCCGCACCGCGAGCGGCGCCACCGGCCGCGCCCGTTCGCCTGCGCCGGCGGGCGGGTCACTGTCGGCCTCGGCGCTGAACAGGTCCGCCATGTCGGCGAGGGTAGTGCGCCCGCGCCGAGGCGACCTGGCAGGCTTGCCCGGTGATCCCACCCTCGCCCTCGCGCCTGGAGCGGACGGGGCGTTTCACGGCCCGGCACGCCCGGCCGGTCGTGGCCCTGTGGGTGCTAGGGATCGTCCTGGCCCTCGGGACGGCGCTGGGCGGGTTCGGCAACGCCTCGCTGTTCACGAAGCTGACCAACGGCGACCCCAACGTCCCCGGCGAGTCGCGCGCGGGACGTGACCTGCTGGCCACGCAGGCCACGTCCAGCACCCAGCTGTTCCTCATCCTTAGCGGCGTCAAACCGGACGCGGCCCCGGTAGCCGCACAGGTCGCGGACGCCCGCCGCACCGTGTCATCACTGCCCGGTGTGCTGCGCGTGGTGAGCCCGTACGACGTCCCCGGCGGCCCGTCGTCCAGGCTGGGACGCGCTCTGGTGTCGGCCGACGGGACGGCGGTGCTCGTCCGGGTCGACCTGCGACCCGGCCTCTCGGTCAAGCAGCAGCGCGCGACGGTGGCTCTCGCCCGCCCTGCGCTGGAGGCGACTGCCCGGAACCTGCCCGGGGCCAGGGCCCAGGTAGGTGGCACGACGCTGCTGATCAGTGAGATCACCAGCCAGGTCGAGTCCGACCTGCGCACCGGCGAAGGCGTCGCCCTGCCGATCAGCCTGGCCGTGATGGTGGTCGTGTTCGGCGGGTTTCTCGCGGCCGGCATGCCGCTCGCCGGCGCCATCGCCTCGATCGCGGGGGCACTGCTGTCGCTGTACGGCTTCGCCTCGGTCATCGAGCTCGACTCCACGGTGGTCAACGTCGTCACCGTTCTGGGGCTGGGGCTGTGCATCGACTACGGCCTGCTCGTGGTCAGCCGCTTTCGTGAGGAGCTGCGCCTGGTCGCCAAGCCGCACCGCGCGGAGGTCGAGGCGGCTGTCGGGCGCACCGTTGCGGTGGCCGGGCGCACCGTCCTGTTCTCCGGCCTCATCGTGGCGATCAGCCTGTGCGGGTTGCTGTTCTTCCAGGCCTCGATCCTGCGGGCCATCGGTGCGGCCGGGGTGAGCGTTGTGGTCGTGGCGCTGCTGGTCGCACTCACGTTCGTTCCCGCACTCATGGCGCTGGCGGGCGTTCGCCTCGTTCGCCCGGGGTCGCCGTCCCGCATTCCGTTGCTGCGCAGAGCTCTGGCGCGCTTCGGCGATGTCCCGCCACCGGTCGGCGTCTTCTCTCGCCTGGCCCAGCGGGTGCAGCGCCGACCCTGGTGGGTCACCCTCGGCGTCCTGACACTGTTGGCGGCCGCAGCGCTACCGGCACTGTCCATGCACCTGCGCTCCTCCGGCAGCGACCTGTTGCCGCGCGGCGCCGCGCAACGCACGTTCTTCGAAGAGCTGGATGCCCGATTCCCGGCCGTCTCGGCGCCGGACATCACGATCGTCGCGCGCGCGCCGCTCACCCTCGTCTCGCAGTACGCCCGCTCGGTGGCGCTGGTTCCCGGTGTGAGCACTGTGGACCCGCCACGCCAGCAGGGCGACCTGGTCACGCTCGGCGTACGGGTCCGCGGCGGGGATCCGGGTGGGCAGGTGGCGTCGTCCGTCGTACACGCCCTGCGCGCCGCACGGCCCTCGTTCCCGACCTGGGTGACCGGGCAGGCGGCGGGAACCATCGACTACACCGCTGGGATCTTGCGTCGGGCGCCCTTCGCGGTGGGAACCGTCGTGCTCGCGACGTTTGTGCTGCTGTTCCTCATGACCGGCTCGGTTCTCGTGCCGATCAAGGCGCTGCTGATGAACATCGTGTCGCTCGGCGCCTGTCTTGGTGTGCTGGTGCTCGTGTTCCAGCGGGGGCATCTGGAGGGCCTGCTCGGTTTCACCTCCACCGGCGGGATCGAGTCAACCATCCCGCCACTCACGTTGGCGTTCGGATTCGGGCTGGCCATGGACTACGAGGTGTTCCTGCTGTCGCGCATCAAGGAGCAGCGCGACCTGGGCGCCAGCAATGACCGCTCGGTCGTCGAGGGCCTGCAACGTTCCGGACGCATCATCACCTCCGCGGCCCTGCTGGTCGTCATCGTGTTCTCGGGTTTCGCCGCCGGGAAACTCCTGGTGGTCAAGGAGACTGGCGTCGCCTTGGTCGTGGCGGTCGTGATCGACGCCACCCTCGTGCGCATGTTGTTGGTGCCCGCCACCATGACCCTGCTCGGCGACTGGAACTGGTGGGCACCGGCCCCGCTACGCCGCCTGCACCAACGTTTCGCCCTGAACCACCACCTGGCCGCCACGAACCCCCCGTGACCATGCGATCCCGCTGCACGCGACCGAACCTTGCATGGTCACGTCGGGATCTGCTGGGAGTGCATGGTCAGGAGGAGGGGGGTGGGGTGGCGTCGACGCCGGCCTCCTTGCGCTGCTCGGCGGTGATCGGTGCCGGCGCCCCGGTCAGCGGGTCGAAGCCCCCGCCGGACTTGGGGAACGCGATCACATCGCGAATCGAGTGCGTTCCGGACAGGAGCGCGCAGATCCGGTCCCAGCCCATCGCGATCCCGCCGTGCGGGGGCGCCCCGAACGCGAAGGCGTCCAGCAAGAAACCGAACTTGCGCTGCGCATCCGCTTCGGACAGGCCCATCACCGCGAACACGCGCTCCTGCACGTCACGGCGGTGGATCCGGATGGACCCCCCGCCGATCTCGTTCCCGTTGCACACGAGGTCGTACGCGTAGGCCAGGGCCGACTCTGGGTCAGTGTCGAAGGTGTCCATGAACTCGGGCTTGGGCGAGGTGAACGCGTGGTGCACGGCGGTCCATGCACCCGAACCGACTGCGACGTCACCGCTGGCGCGTGCCGCTGCGCTCGGTTCGAACAGCGGCGCGTCCACGACCCACACGAAACGCCACGCCGACTCGTCGATCAGGCCGCCCCGACGGGCGATCTCGTTACGAGCCGCCCCTAACAGCGCCCTGGACGACGTGACCGGGCCGGCCGCGAAGAACACGCAGTCCCCCGGCGCAGCGCCCACCTGCGCCGCCAAGCCGGCGCGCTCGCCGTCCGACAGGTTCTTCGCGACCGGGCCACCGAGCTCGCCGTCCTCGCCGACGAGGACGTAGGCGAGGCCGCGCGCACCCCGTTGTCTTGCCCAGTCCTGCCAGGCATCGAGCTGCTTGCGCGGCTGGCTGGCGCCGCCAGGCATGACGACTGCGCCCGCGTACGGGGCTTGGAACACTCGAAACGGGGTTTGCGAGAAGTACTCGGTGCACTCGACGAGCTCCAGCCCGAAACGCAGGTCGGGCTTGTCGTTGCCATACCGACGCATCGACTCCGCAAACGTGATGCGCGGGATCGGAACCTCGATCTCGTGGCCGATCAGGCGCCACAACGCGACGACGATGGCCTCACCCAGCTCGATGACGTCGTCCTGGTCGGCGAAACTCAGTTCGATGTCGAGCTGGGTGAACTCCGGCTGGCGGTCCGCGCGAAAGTCCTCGTCCCGGTAGCACCGCGCGATCTGGTAGTAGCGCTCCATGCCCGCGACCATGAGCAGCTGCTTGAACAGCTGGGGGCTTTGCGGCAAGGCATACCAGCTGCCGGGCTGCAGGCGCGCTGGTACGAGGAAGTCGCGGGCTCCCTCGGGAGTGGAGCGGGTCAGGGTGGGCGTTTCGATCTCGACGAAGTCCCTCGCGTGCAGCACTTCTCGCGCGACGCGGTTCGCCTCGCTGCGCAGGCGCAGCGCCGCGGCCGGCCCGGGACGGCGCAGGTCGAGGTAGCGGTGCTTCAGGCGCGTCTCCTCACCGACCTCGATGCGCTCGTCGATCTGGAAGGGCAGCGGCGCCGCCTCGCTGAGCACCTCGAGGTCGGTTGCGACCACCTCGATGTCCCCGGTGGGCAGGGCCGGGTTCTCGTTGCCCGGCGGTCGCACGCTCACCTCGCCACTGACCCGTAGGCAGTACTCGTCGCGCAGCCCATGGGCCACTGCCTCGTCCCGCACCACCACCTGCACGACCCCTGAGGCGTCGCGCAGGTCGAGGAACGCCACTCCCCCGTGATCTCGGCGTCGGGCCACCCAGCCGGCGAGCGTGACGGACTGGCCGGCGTGGTCGGCACGCAGGGTGCCGGCCTCGTGCGTGCGGAGCACGGGGATCCTCTCAGAAGGGGTACAGGACGAGGTTCGATCCTACGGCGGCGCCCGGTCATGGCCGCGCGCATATTTCCCGCCGCCACTGGGGCACCCTGCGGCCTTGAGGTGGCCGCGGGGTGCCCCAGTGGCCGGGGCGCGGGGCAGTAGCCGGACCCAGTAGCCGGCGGGTAGGCAGTAGCCGGACCCATTAGCCGGCCGGCACGCCGACCCAGGGACACTCGGAGACGCCAGCGCCGACGTCCGACGGCACCCTTGGTCAGACCTGCCGCTCGCAGTACGCCTCACCGGTCAGGGCTGACCCCCTGTCGCATGCTCGTAGGCCGGACCAAGGCGCGCTCACCAGCCGCGTCCCTCACTCGTTCTCGCGGACGTACTGCGCGGGGTCCTTGTCCACCGCCGGTACGCCGGTGACGTGGGTCGCCTCGAAGGCGGCGAAGGCGACGGCCAGGTCGTGCCGGCGCTGCAGGCTCATCGAGCGGCGAAAGTCGGTGAGGCCCTCACGCTCCTCCTCAGCCATGTGGTCACCGTTGGCCTTGTTGGCCGCAGCGACCGCAGCGAACCACTCGTCGCTGCCCACTGGATGCCGGCCCACGGCAGCGACGGCGTCCCGGATCTCGTTGTGGTCTTTCACCGCGTCCTTGGTCTCGTCCGTCGCGCCCTGCTCGGCGCCGGTGTGCTCACCCAGCTTGAGCAGCTCGGGGTAGAAGACCTCCTCCTCGGCCTCGGCGTGCACCTCGAGGAAAGCCGACAGCCGGCCCCAGATCGCGCCGAGCCGGTCGGTGTCCGTGCGGTCGAGCTCCTCGAGCATCGCGAACAACCGCCGCTGCTCATGGTGGTCGTCGAGGATCAGCTGGGTGATGTCCATGGCGCTCCGATCTCGTGGCGAAGCCGTCGCAGGGCAGGTGGACGGCGCTTGACGCTGCCAGACCAGCCTGAACGATGCGGACGCCACCTGCCAGCGCAACGGTTCCGTCGGATTGGGGCAACTACGCATCACCGGCGATGCGTAGTTGCCCCGATCCGGGCCAATCGCGGCGGCGCACCTGAAGGCGGCCCCGTCAGCCGGTGGCGTCCTGGACGACGACCTGCTGGCGAAGGTCGGACGCCGGCGGCAGCCACGACTCGGCGTCCGCCGGCACCTGCTCACCGCTTCGGATGTCGCGCACCGACGAGGTCTCGCCACCTGAGGCGGGGAACCAGACAAAGGGAATCCCGCGCCGCTGGGCGAACCGGATCTGTCGACCGTACTTCTGCGCGGCGGGCGCCACCTCGGCCGCCACCCCGCGCGCGCGCAACGCGGCCGCCACTGCACCGCTGGCGCCCCGCGAGTCCTCGTTCGCCAGCGCCACCAGCACGCAGGTCGGCGTGGACCGGCTCGCCGTGAGCAGACCTCGCGACAGCAGCGGAGCCAGGGCACGCGTCACCCCGAAGGAGATGCCCACGCCGGGGTACGTCGTCCGCCCGTCGCTGGCGAGCGCGTCGTAGCGTCCACCGGAGCACACCGAGCCCAGGTGCTCGAACCCGGCCATCTGGGTCTCGTAGACGGTGCCGGTGTAGTAGTCCAGGCCACGCGCGATCCGCAGGTCGGCGACGAGCTCGAAACCCTCGCGGATCGAGCCGCGGGCGCCGTCCAGAAGCAGGGCCAGCTCGTGCAGTCCGGTGTCGAGCTCGTCGCCGTGCACGCCCAGAGCGCGCACCCGGTCGACGACCGAGGCGTCGGAGCCGCTGATCTGGGCAAGCTGCAGGCACGACTGCGCCTGTTTCGCCGAGAGCCCGACGGTCTCGACCAGCGCTGCCTCGACCGCCGCGGCGCCGATCTTGTCGAGCTTGTCGACCACCCGCAGGACGGCGGCGACGTCCTCGATCCCGATCCCGCGGTAGAACCCCTGCACCAGCTTGCGGTTGTTGACCTGCATGCGCAGCGCCGGCAAAGGCAGACCGGCGAACGCGGCGGCCATCACCTCGACGATCTCGACCTCGTAGTGGAAGGGCAACGTGTCCTTGTCGACGACGTCGATGTCGGCCTGGCAGAACTCGCGGTAGCGGCCCTCCTGAGGCCGCTCGCCGCGCCAGGCCTTCTGGATCTGGTAGCGCCGGAACGGGAACTCCAGCCGGCCGGCGTGCTCGAGCACGTACCGGGCGAAGGGCACTGTCAGGTCGAAGTGCAGTCCGAGCTGGCGGGCCGGCTCGGGGGTGCCGGCGTCCGGCTCGTCGGCGTGCAGGCGGCGCAGGACGTACACCTCCTTGTCGATCTCACCCTTGCGCAGCAGCTGCTCCATGGGTTCGACCGCGCGGGTCTGGATACCCGCGAAACCGTGCAACTCGAAGGTACGGCGCAGCGCATCGACGACGCACTGCTCGACCGCGCGCTCGGCGGGCAGCCACTCGGGGTAGCCCGAGAGCGGAGTAGGGCTAGGCATGCGGTTCTCCGGTCGGTGCGGCGGGCCGCGGTCAGTGCGGCTGCCGGGGTCAGGACGGCTGCAGCTGGTGCAGAAAGGGGTTGCTCGTGCGTTCGCGGCCGATGGTGGTCTGCGGCCCGTGCCCTGGCAGCACCAGCGTGTCGTCGCCGCGCGGCAGCACCCGCTCGCGCAACGTGCGCAGCATCGCGTCGTGGTCGCCGCCGGCCAGGTCGGTGCGCCCGATGCTGCCGGCGAACAGCACGTCGCCGGTGAGCAGCGTGTGCTCCGCCTCGACACCGGCCGGTGCCCCAGCCAAGGAGAACATCACCGACCCCTCGGTGTGCCCCGGCGCGTGGACGACGTCGAGTCGTAGCCCCGCCAGCTCGAGCTGCTCGCCGTCGGCCAGCTCGACGACGTCGTCCGGCTGCGCCCAGGTTGCGGCGCGGCCGAACTGCTGTTCGAGCATCGTGACGACCCCGGAGTCGAGCTCACGCAGCGGGTCGTGCAGGCGGTAGCGGTCGGCACCGTGGATGTGGGCGGCGACGCCGTGCGCGCCGCACACCGGCGTTACCGAGTACGTGTGGTCCAGATGGCCGTGGGTGAGCAGCACCGCCGCGGGACGCAGCCGGTGCTCGCGCAACACCTCGCCGAGCTCGCCGACAACCTCGATGCCCGGGTCGACGACGACGCATTCCTGCCCGTCCGCGGTGGCGACGACGTAGCAGTTGGTGCCGAAGACGGCACTGGGAAAGCCGAAGACCTGCACCCGACGACCTTACCCGCAGCCGGCTCGGCCCTCGTGACCGACTCGTGACTGCATGTGGCACCGGGCACGCGCGGCACCCTCCCTACAATGGCGTGCCGGCCAGCGCTTTCGAGGGGAGGACCATCGTGTCGAACGCCCGCGCCCGCGAGCGTGCCAAGCACCGCTACGCCAAGCGCCAGTCCTCCCTCGCCGCCCGCGCCGCGCGCCGCCGACGCAACCAGCAGGTCATCGGCGCGGTCGTGACGATGCTCATCGTCGTCGCCGGCGTCCTGGCCCTGTCCCGGATGGCCGGCGACCGCGTTGCGGCAGCCGGCTCGTCCTCATCGGTCAACAGCACCCCTCGTGCGCAACCAACGGCGAAGGACACGGCCAACCCGTGCGCGGCGCCGACGTCCAAGCCCCTGTCACGGGCCCCGAGCTACCCGGCGCCGCCACCCAAGAGCCTGGCGCAGGGCAAGGTGTGGGACGCGACCGTCGTCACCACCTGCGGCACGATCGGTCTGGAGCTGTACGGGGACAAGGCCCCGCAGACCGTCTCATCGTTCATCTTCTTGTCCCGCAAGGGTTTCTACACGGGCTCGCCGTGTCACCGACTGACGTCGAGCCCGTCGCTGAAGGTGCTGCAGTGCGGCGACCCGACCGGCACCGGCACCGGCGGCCCCGGGTACTCATACGGCGTCGAGAACGCGCCCGCCAACGGCGCGTACCCGGCCGGCACGCTCGCGATGGCCCGCGGGAACTCCACGAACTCCAACGGCAGCCAGTTCTTCCTCACCTACGGCGACACCACGCTGCCCACAGACACCGGCGGCTACTCCATCTTCGGCAAGGTCACCAAGGGCCTGGACGTCCTACGAACCGTGGCGGCGGGCGGCACCACGAACGGCCAGCCGGACGGCGCCCCGGCCCGGGCGGTCAGCATCACGAGCGTCACGGTGGCCCCCCGATGACGCCGTCCGAAGCCGGGCAGGGCCCACGCCCCACTCCGGCGATGGTCCCGCGTCGACGCCCGCAGGCGCCCCCGGTGCCGCCGGCTCTTGCGCCGCCCAGTGCGGCGGCCCTGGCCTTCGGGCGGGTCGCGGACGACGGCACCGTGTTCGTGCGAACGCCCGAAGGCGAGCGGGCGGTGGGTTCCTACCCCAGCGCCAGCCCGGACGAGGCACTTGCCTACTTCGTGCGCAAGTACGACGAGATCGTGGCCCAGATCGACCTTTTCGAGCAGCGCCTCACGCTCGCCGACGTGCCGGTCAGTGAGCTGGACGCCGGCCTGGTTCGGCTACGGGAGGTCACCGAGCAGCCGGACGCCGTCGGTGACCTGGCCGCCCTGCGTGAGCGCGTCCAGGCGCTGGCTGGGCTCACGGCGCAGCGCCGCAGACAGGACGAGGCGGCCCGGCGAGCCGCCCGCGATCGGGTGCGTGAGCAGCGCACCGCACTGGTCGAGGAGGCCGAGCAGATCGCCGCCATGCCGCCCGAGAAGGTCCAGTGGCGCGCCCACAGCCAGCGGATGAAGGAGATCTTCGAGCAGTGGCGCACTGAGCAGAAATCCGAGCCACGGCTGGACCGCAAGTCCCAGGAGGAGCTGTGGAAGCGGTTCAGCCAGGCACGCACCGCGTTCGACCGGATGCGCCGCCAGCACTTCGCCGAGCTCGACCAGCAGCAAGGAGCGGTGAAGGCGGCCAAGCAGAAGCTTGTGGAACAGGCCGAGGCGCTGCAGTCCTCGACCGATTGGGCCAGCACGGCTACGGCGTACAAGCAGCTGATGGACCGCTGGCGCGAGTGCGGCCGCGCCGGCCGTAAGGACGACGACGCGCTGTGGGCCAGGTTCCGCAGCGCCCAGGACGCCTTCTTCGCGGCGCGCGCGGCCGTTGCAGCGCGGCAGGATCAGCAGTTCGCGGCCAACCTGGCGGTCAAAGAGGCGCTGCTGACGCAGGCGCAGGCCCTGCTGCCGGTGACCGACCTGCGCGCGGCCAAAGCCGCCCTGCGTGACATCGGTGAACGCTGGGAGGCAGCGGGCAAGGTTCCGCGCGAGGACGTCGACCGGCTCGAGCGCCGGCTGAAAGCCGTCGAGCAGGCGCTGCGCGACGCCGAAGGGACACGCTGGACCAGCCGCAACCCCGAGGGAGAGGCGCGAGCGCGCGACGCCGTCGAGCAGCTGGAGGCCGCCCTGGCCGAACTGACCAGCCGCCTAGAACGCGCCCGGGCGGCGGGCGACGCCAAGGAGCAGGAACAGATCGAGGCCAACCTGGCCACCCGCCAGGCGTGGCTCGACCAGGCCCGAAACGCCCTGCGCGACTTCAGCGGCTGAGGCCGCAGGTCAGTGAGCGGTCACGGTCGCCTTGCCCCCGGTGATCCGGTAGACGTCGAACACCCCGTCGATACGTCGTACGGCGGCCAGGACGTGCCCGAGGTGTGCCGGGTCGCCCATCTCGAAGGTGAACTTGGAGATCGCCACCCGGTCTCGGGTGGTCTGCACGCTGGCCGACAAGATGTTGACGTGTGCGTCGGACAGCACCCGGGCCACGTCGGACAGCAGCCGCGCGCGGTCGAGCGCCTCGACCTGGATCTGCACGAGGAACACGGTGGCGGCCGACGGTGCCCACTCGACCTCGACCAGCCGCTGCGGCTGG
>DAIETC010000175.1 GCA_027345905.1 Kineosporiaceae bacterium
CTGTCAACCTGCGATGACCACCCCGACTCCAACCCGGTCATAGGTGTCCTTGGCCCGAGCGTCACGGGTGGCCAGGTCCACCTCGTGCTCGACCGCGGCCAGGGCCACCAGCGCGTCGTAGACCGCTCCACCGGCGATTCCCAGCCGGCTCAGTACGTCGGGTAGGTCACGGGTCGTCTCCGGACCAAGCAAGAGCGGCGGGGAGAACCGGTCCTGCAGGAGCCGTGCAGCGTCTTGCGGCGCCATGCGGACGTCACCGGGCAAGCGCGTCAGCACCGAGTAGGTCTCGACCAAGGCGTGCCCGCCGAGCGCGACCTGCCGGCCAGCCCACCAGCGGACCACCGCGGCGTGAGCAGCATGGGTCTGGACCAGCAGCGGTACGGCGACGCTGGTATCGATGGCCAGGCAGGTGCTCACCGCCGACCGGCATCCAGGAGGCCGAAGACGGTCTCGTCATCGATCTTCGTGTCACCGGTGGCGACCGGGACTCCGTCCTCGAGAACCACCTGGGCGGTACGACCTGCCGGAACCAGTTGCAGTCCCGCCCCGTAACGCGAGATCTCGACCTCGGCCCCCGGCTGGAGGCCCAGGGCGTCGCGCAGCGGCTTAGGGATCACGACCCGCCCGACGGAGTCGAGAGAAGACTTCATGGGAACAAGCTACCAGCGGATTCCCAGTATCGTTGGCCGTCCGGTCTAGCGAAGTTTCGCGACGGTCAGCAGCACCACGGCGTCCTCGAGTGCGTGCAGAGTGTGGCGCGCGGCCGGCACGATCAGCAGATCGCCCGAAGACCCCTCCCACGAGTCCTCACCGGCGCCGAGCCGAACTCGGCCCTGGAGCACCTGCACCGTTGCCTCACCAGGATTCTCATGCTCGTCAAGCAGCTGGCCCGCGACCATGGCGATGACCGTCTGGCGCAGGACGCGCTCGTGGCCGCCGAACACCGTGTGCGAGCTGCGACCGCTGGACGCCGCCTTGGCCGCGTTCAACTGCTGCCGGGCCGCGGCGGTCAGTGACGACTTCAGCATGTGCGCCCACCCTTTCGTCCCCGACGGCACGAGCCCTCGCCAGCAGGCTCTCCGCTAGAGGTGGGCCTGGTCAAGCGCCGACTGCAGCGACTGTTTGTACCCCTCGCTGGTGTAGGTGGCCCCGCTGACCGCGTCGATGTTGGCCGACTGTGCGGTGAGGGCCTCCTGATGCAGGATGGGCACCGCGGCCGCACTGATGCTGACCGACGTGCTACCGGCGTCGGTGAGCTGCAGCGGGCGCACGTCGGTCAGCCGGTGCCCCACCACCGTCGCGCTGACCTGCACGTTGCCGTACGGCGTCGACACGAGTGCGCCGGCGATGTGGCGAGGGGCCGAGGTCGACTGGGGCACGCCTGCCGCCGCAGCCGACTTGTGGGCGGCTCGCTTGCTGGTCGGCCGGGGCGCCGTGGCGGCCGGCGGGGCCGCGACGACATGCACCCCGCCCAGTGACCGCGGCCCAGAACCGCTCTGCCAGGCGGTCAGCAGGGCAACCGCCGTGGCACCGGTGGTGAACAGCGCGGTAGCCCGTCTCACCAGCCGAACCGCTCGTCGTGGATCTGCGCCCTGGGGACACCCGCGCGACGCAGGCAGTCCCTGACCAGCTGCATCCAGACCGGCGGCCCGCACACGTACACGTCATGGTCGGCCAGTGCCGGCACGAGCTGGGCCAGGACGTCGGCGTCGGCCTGTTCGTCGTGACCGGCCAGCTGCGGTGGCAGCCACGACCCCTGGACCGGCGGTCCTACGAGCACGTCGACGCGCACCGGCGAGCGGGCGGCCAGGTGCTCCAGCTCGTCGCGCAGCACCAGGGAGTGTTCGTCGTTGCCCCGGTACAGGACGGTCACATCGCCGGGCCCGGTGGCGGGCGTGGCAGCGAGCTCCTCCGCCAGCGCCCGGACCGGCGTGATGCCGATTCCCGCGGCGATCAGGAGCACCCGCCGGCGGGTGCGGTGCTCGGTCGTGAACGCGCCGTACGGGCCCTCGATGACGACCCGGGTTCCCGGACGCACCGTCGCCAGACGTCGGGAGTGGTCACCGAGGTCGCGCACCGTCAGCCGAAGCCGCTTGCCGTCCGGTGCCGCCGAGATCGACCACGGGTGGGCGGCCGCCCACAGCCCGGGCGTCAGGAAGCGCCAGTGCACGAACTGGCCCGCCTGGATCGGCAGGCGGTGCAGGTCGCGCCCCCTGATGATGACCGAGACCACGCCGGGCGCCTCGGGCACGACGGCGTC
>DAIETC010000162.1 GCA_027345905.1 Kineosporiaceae bacterium
CGGCTGGGTGCCGGTGAGATCTTGCTGAACGCCATGGACGCCGACGGCACCAAGGCCGGCTTCGACCTCGAGCTGCTCGCCCTCGTGCGCGCCGCCGTCGCGGTGCCGCTGGTCGCCAGTGGGGGGGCCGGCAGCGTCGAACACTTCGTGGGCGCCGTCCAGGCCGGCGCCGACGCGGTCCTGGCGGCGAGCGTCTTCCACTTCGGCGAGCTCACCGTCGGGGACGTGAAGAGCGCGCTGGCCGCGGCCGGCCTGGCGGTGCGGTGAGCGAGCGTCCCTACACCCTGCGCCGCGGGTTGTACGTCGTCGGCCAGGGCATCCGCCGGGCGCCCGCGACGTTCGCCGTGGCCGTGGTCGGCAGCTTCTTGTACGGCGTGATGACTGCCGGCACCGCCTGGGTGCTGGGCCGGGTCACCGCCCAGGTCATCACGCCGACGTTTCGCACCCGCCACCTGGACGTCGGCGCGCTGGGTCGCGGGGTAGGGCTGATGGCCGCCGTGGTGCTGGTGCTGGTCGTCGGGGTCGTCCTGCGCCGCGTCGCGGCCGGCCGCATGATGTACGACCTGGGCGCCCTCTACCGGCGCGAGGTGACGGCGCAGTACCTGCGCTTGCCGCTGTCCTGGCACGCCCGCCATCCCACCGGGCAGCTGTTGTCGAACGCCAACGCCGACGTCGAGGCCACCTGGCAGGTGTTCGGGCCGCTGCCCATGGCCATCGGCGTCGTGGTCATGCTCGTCGTGGCGAGCGTCGCCATGGTGCTCGCCGACCCGGTGCTGGCCCTGATCGGGTTGGGCGTGTTCCCAGTTGTGTTCGTCGTCAACGTCCTGTTCCAGCGCAGCATGTCACCGCGGGCGACCCTGGCGCAGCAGCTGCGTGCCGACGTCTCCGACGTGGCCCACGAGAGCTTCGAGGCCGCCGTGCTGGTCAAGGCGATGGGGCGCGAGGCGGCCGAGACCCGGCGGTTCGCGGCGGTGTCGCACCGGCTGCGCGCAGCCAACGTCGAGGTCGGCCGGATGCGCGGCGTCTTCGACCCGCTGATGGAGGCCATCCCCAGCCTCGGGGTGCTCGCCGTGCTGGGTGTCGGCGCCTCCCGCGTCGCCTCCGGCGCGACGACGGCGGCGGACGTCGTCCAGGTGGCCTACCTGTTCTCGCTGCTGGCTTTCCCCGTGCGGGCGTTGGGCTGGGTCCTCGGCGAGCTGCCGCGGAGCGTCGTCGGTTGGGAGCGGGTCGACGCGGTGCTGCGCGCCGAGGGCGCCTTGGGATATGGCGACACAGCGCTGCGGGGTGCGGGTGCGGCGGCCGTGGCGTTCGCCCACGTGGACTATGCGCATGTCGACGCCGAGGGGCGCGCCCTGCCCGCCTTGCAGGACGTCACCTTCGAGGTCGCGCCGGGCAGGACCGTCGCCGTGGTGGGTCCCACGGGTTCGGGCAAGTCGACGCTCGCCGCGCTGCTGCTGCGCCTGGTCGACCCTGACCGAGGCGTCGTCACGCTGGACGGGGTCGACCTGGCGGCTTTGCCGCAGGGGGCGCTGGCCCGGGCGGTGGCTCTGGTCGCCCAGCAGACCTTCGTGTTCGACGACTCGGTGCGCGGCAACATCACCCTGGGCGACCCGGCGCTGCACGACGACGACGACCGGCGGGTGTGGGCGGCCCTGCGCCTGGCCCAGGCTGACGATTTCGTGGCCGCGCTGCCGCATGGCCTGGACACCGCGGTGGGCGAGCGCGGCACCACCTTGTCGGGGGGTCAGCGCCAACGGCTCGCCCTCGCCCGCGCGCTGGTGCGCCGGCCCCGGCTGCTGGTCCTGGACGATGCGACGAGCGCGGTCGACCCGCACGTCGAGGCGGCGATCCTGGCTGGCCTACGAGCGGGCACGCAGGGCGCCACCGTGTTGCTCGTGGCCCACCGCAAGGCGACCATCGCCCTCGCGGACACCGTCGTGCACCTGGAGCACGGCCGCGTCGTCGGCCAGGGCACCCACGCGGACCTGAGCGCCCGCAGCGCGGCGTACCGCAACCTGGTCGACGCCTACGAACGGGAAGCCGCCGAACGGGCCGACGGCCAGCGGGCGCCCGTCCTCGGCCCGGACGCCGAGGTGTCGGCGTGAGCGTCACCGCGCAGGCGCGGCACATCGGCGCGGGCGCCGTCCCGGGGATGCTGGCCACCTTGCGCCGAGGTGTGCAGTTCTCACCCGAGCTGCGTCAAGGCCTCGGGGTAACGCTGCTCCTGGCGGTCGTGGCGACCGCCGGGCGGATCGTGGTGCCCTTCGCGGTACAGCAGACCATCGACCGCGGCCTGCGTGCGCCCGGCGGACCGGACGCGCGCGCCGTGTCCGGGCTGCTGGTCGGCGCCGCCGTGCTGGTGGCGCTGACCGCGGTGTGCGCCTTCTTCGTCAACCTGCGGCTGTTCCGCGCCACGGAGGGCGGCCTGGCCACGCTGCGGATCGGTGCGTTTCGGCACGTGCACGACCTGTCCGTGCTGACCCAGAACACCGAACGACGCGGCTCCTTGGTGTCGCGGGTGACCAGCGACGTCGACACGATCTCGAACTTCGTGCAGTTCGGCGGGCTGCTGCTGATCATGTCGACCTTGCAGCTCAGCGTCGCCACAGCGCTGATGCTGGTCTACTCCCCGCTGCTCACGGCGGTGGTATGGGCCTGCTTCTTGCCGGTCTTCCTGCTGGCCCGGCCCATGCAGCGCTCGGTGTCCGCGGCGTACGGGGCGGTTCGTGAGCGCGTCGGCGGTGTGCTGTCGGCCGTGTCGGAGTCAGTTGTCGGCGCCTCGACGATCCGCGCGTACGCCGTCGAGCGTCGTACGGCGCAGCGCGTCGACGCCGCGGTCGAGGCCCATCGCAAGGCCGCGGTGCGCGCCCAGACCCGGGTGGCGCTCACCTTCTCGGCCGGTGTGCTGGTCAGTGGGCTGGTGAGCGTCATGGTGGTGCTCGTCGGCACCTGGCGAGGGGCGAACGGCCACCTCACGTTGGGCGAGCTGTTGGCGTTCTTGTTCCTCGTGCAGCTGTTCACCGGGCCGGTCCAGGTGGGCACCGAGGTCCTCAACGAGATGCAGAACGCGGTGGCCGGGTGGCGCCGGGTGCTGGCCGTGGTCGACACGCCAGCCGACGTCGCCGACCCCGGCGATACCGGCGTCCTGCTGCCGCGTGGGCCGATCACGGTGCGCTTCGACCACGTGTCGTACGCCTACCCCGGCGGCCCGACGGTGCTGCACGACATCGACCTGGTGATCGAGCCGGCCAGCCGGGTTGCGATCGTCGGTGAGACCGGCTCGGGCAAGACGACGTTCGCCAAGCTGCTGGCCAGGTTGATGGACCCCTCGACCGGGCGCGTGCTGCTCGACGACGTCGACCTGCGGCGAGTGCGCTTCTCCTGCCTTCGTGAGCGCGTCGTGCTCGTGCCGCAGGAGGGCTTCTTGTTCGATGCCTCCCTGCTCGCGAACGTGCGGTTCGCCCGCCCGCAGGCCACCGAGCAGGAGGTCCGGCTGGCGTTCACCGAGCTGGGCCTGGCCGACTGGCTCGACGGGCTGCCGCGCGGCCTGGACACCGCCGTTGGCCAGCGCGGGGAGTCCATGTCCGCCGGCGAGCGCCAGCTCGTGGCCCTGGCCCGCGCCTACCTCGCGGACCCCGACCTGCTCGTGCTTGACGAGGCGACCTCGGCCGTCGATCCCGCGACCGAGGTGCGGATCCAGCGGGCCCTGGACGGCTTGACCCGCGGCCGGACCGCAATCTCGATCGCACACCGGCTGGCCACCGCTGAGGCCGCCGACGAGGTCATCGTCGTGGACGCCGGTCGGGTCGTCGAGCGCGGGCCCGCCCGCGAGCTGGTCGCGGCCGGCGGCGTCTACGCCCGACTGCACGCCAGCTGGGCGGCCGCTGCGTCTCGGTAAACCCGGTCGGCCGCTGCGTCTCGGTGTCGGCGTCGGCGTCCGGGTAAGCCCGGTCGGCGTCTCGGCCACGCCGGTGTCGGCGTCCGATCTGGTGCGCACGGGTGTGGCCTGTCTGGTGCGCACGGGTGTGGCCTGCCCGGCAACCGGCCGTGGCTGCCAGGTCGCCTTGTGGCGCGGGCTGCCGGGGCGGCGGGCGAGTGGACGTACCCACGGTGGGGGCGATCACTGCCCTCAGTCCCGGCCACTGGGGCACCCTGCGGCCACCACAAGGCCGCAGGGTGCCCCAGTGGCCATGGGATGCGGCTGTAGAGCGCCCCAGGGGCCTGGGATGCGGCCGCAGGGTGCCCCAGTGGCCATGGGATGCGGCTGTAGAGCGCCTAAAGGGCCGGGTGGCCAGCTGGGCGGGGAGGGCAGGGGCCCGTCAGGTCGGCGGGATGCCGGCGACGAGGGCGAACTCCTGGATCCGACCTTGCTCGCAGACCGGGCCCAGGCCCCAGCGCGCGATCGTGTGCCGGCGAGCGTCCGGCGGGGTGACCCAAGCGGAGCTCGCCACCGGCTGGCAGGTGCCGGAGGTGGCGTCGCCGTTGCCGGGCACCGCCGACCAGCGCAGCAGCGCGGAGGCCACCTGCCCCGGGCGCAGGGTGATCGAGGTGGGCCCGGGCTGGTCCACTCGTTGCATCTGCGTCGGCACCGAGCCGGCGGCGCGCACGAGCTGCATCCCGGCGTACCCGCGAAGCGTGCAGGTGAGCCCGGAGGTGTTCTGCAGCACGAGCGTGGCGGCTCGTTGGCCGGCTCCGGCGCCGCCGGGAACAAAGCGCGCGCTGACCTGGGCGGCGTGACAACGGACCGGCCCGACCGCCACCGGCGGCGACGGCGACGGCGACGAGGGTGAGGAGGACGGGGCCGAGGGTGATGCGGTCGTGGACGGCCCGGTGCTGGTGGCGGTGCCCGACGTGGGGGTGGACGCGCCGGTCGAGTCTGTCGAGGGAGCCGACGTCAGGGGCGCGGACGACGGGCCCGAGCTCGGGCTGGAGGTGCACCCCGCGAGGGCACCCACGACAAGGAGCAGCGCCGCGAAGAGGGTGCGCAGGTCGCGGGCGCTCATGCGGACGCCCCTTCGACGTCCCACAGGTGGTGCAGGACGTCGTGCAGGTGGTACTGGGCCAAGGTGGCCAGGGTGAAGGTCGAGCCGTTGCTGCGCTGGCCCGGCCGCGGCCACTGGGCCGGCGTCACCTGGTCGTAGCGCCGCGCCACGTTCGCGGCGGCGGCGGCCAGCTCGGCGGCCACGACCTCAGCCCGTTGGCTCCCGTAGTCGCTGGCCGCCGCGTCCTGGTCCCAGTTCTCGAACAGCGGGTCGTCGTGCTCCAGGATCAGGCTCACCCGCGTTGCGAACACCCGGTGGACGTCGCGCACGTGGCAGGCGTACTCCAGCGGCGACCAGACGCCGGGGGCCGGGCGCGCGCCGACGGCAGGACCGTCGAGCACCCGGCGCCAGTTCGCGGCGTTGTCGCGGATCGCCTCGGCCACCAGGGGCGGCTCGATGGTGCGCAGGTCCTGCCCGCACTGCTCGCAGGGGCGGGTCAGGACCCAGGTCCAGTCCTTGGTGTCTGCCGTGACGGGCGCTTCGGCGGCCAATGTGGTGCTCCCCTCGACGGGTCCACTATGGCGCGCGATCGGCGCGCAGCCGTGCACCGGGCACAATGGCCGCGTGTCCCAGACAGCTCGGGTGAGCGAACCAGGCCTCGATCCCGCGGTCGCCACCCGCCTCGGCCGTGACGCCAGCGGCCTGGTGTGCGCGGTCGTGCAGCAGTACGACACGCACGAGGTGCTGATGGTCGGCTGGATGGACGACGAGGCGCTGCACCGCACGCTGACCACCGGGCGGGTCACGTTCTGGAGCCGCAGCCGCGGCGAGTACTGGCGCAAGGGCGACACCAGCGGTCACGTGCAGTACGTGCGCTCGGTGGCGCTGGACTGCGACGGGGACGCGGTGCTGGTGCGAGTCGACCAGGTCGGGCCGGCCTGTCACACGGGCACCCGCAGCTGTTTCGACGGCCGCGAGCTGTTGGCTCTGGTGGGGCCGGCGTGATCACCGCTCACACGCCGTTCGGTGCCACCTGGCCGGACGCCGAGACCTTCCGCGAGCTCGCCCGGGCGCGCCGGGTGATCCCGGTCGTACGCCGACTGCTGGCCGACGCCGAGACCCCCCTAGGGGTGTACCGCAAGCTGGCGCAGGACCGACCGGGCACGTTCTTGCTGGAGTCGGCCGAGCACGGTGGAGTCTGGTCGCGGTACTCGATCGTGGGCGCGCGCAGCGCAGCCACGCTGACCGAGCGGGACGGCCAGGCCTGCTGGCTGGGCCAGCCGCCGGTGGGCGTGCCCACCAGCGGGGACCCGACCCTCGCCTTGCGCGACACGGTGGCCGCGTTGCACACCGAGGCGGTCGCGGGACTGCCACCGCTGACCGGCGGCATGGTCGGAGTGATGACCTACGACGTCGTCCGGCGCTGGGAGCGGCTTCCCGACACCACGAAGGACGACCTGGGCCTGCCCGAGCTGACGATGATGCTGGCCACCGACCTGGCCGTCCTCGACCACAGCGACGGGTCGCTGCTGCTGATCGCCAACGCGGTCAACTACGACCACACGGACGAGCGCGTCGACGAGGCCTGGACGGACGCCGTCGCACGGCTGGACGTCATGAGCGCGCAGCTGGCCGCCGGCGCGCAGAGCACCGTGGCGGTCATCGACGCGGTCCTGCCGCGGCCGCGCGCACAGCTGTCGGCGGGTGGGTACGAGGCCAACGTCGAGCGGTCCAAGGAGGCGATCCGGGCCGGCGACGTGTTCCAGGTCGTCCCCTCGCAGCGCTACGAGATCGACTGCCCGGTCGACGCGCTGGACGTCTACCGGGTGCTGCGGGCCTCCAACCCCAGCCCCTACATGTACCTACTGCGGCTTGCGACGCCGGACGGCGGCAGGTACGACATCGTGGGGTCCAGCCCCGAGGCGCTGGTCAAGGTGCAGGGCGAGCGGGTGATGACCCGCCCGATAGCAGGAACCCGTCCGCGCGGCGGCACACCTGAGGCGGACGCCGAGCATGCCCGGCTGCTGCTGGCGGACGACAAGGAGCGCGCGGAGCACGTGATGCTCGTCGACCTGGCCCGCAACGACCTGGGGCGGGTCTGCGAGGCGGGCAGCGTGGAGGTTGTCGACTTCATGTCGATCGAGCGGTACAGCCATGTCATGCACATCGTCTCGGAGGTGGTGGGGCGGCTTCGGCCGGACCGTTCGGCGTACGACGCCCTGGTGGCGACCTTCCCGGCGGGGACGCTCTCGGGTGCCCCCAAGGTGCGCGCCATGGAGCTGATCGAGGAGATGGAGCTGACCCGCCGTGGGGTGTACGGCGGCACCGTGGGCTACCTGGACTTCGCCGGTGACCTCGACATGGCCATCGCGATCCGCACCGCGGTGATCCGCGACGGGGTGGCGTACGTGCAGGCCGGCGGGGGAGTGGTGGCCGACTCGGTCCCCGCCCAGGAGCACCAGGAGTCGGTGAACAAGTCGATGGCGGTGCTGCGCGCGGTTGCGGTGGCGGCGAGCCTTCGGCCGGTGCGGTGAGCGCGCGCCGGGAGAAGGCGGCGTTCCTCGCGCTGGTGGTGACCGGTGCCCTGCTGGGGTTCGTGGCCGCCGCCCGTCCCTGGGCGGTGGCCCTGGTGCCGGACGCGCTGGCCCAGCGCGAGCTGGTCGCCAGCGGACGCCAGGCGGCTGGTGTCGTGCCGGCGGTCGCTCTGGTGGCGCTGGCGGGGGCGGTGGCCGTGCTGAGCACGCGCAGGGTCGGCCAGGCGGTCGCCGGCACCCTGCTCGTGCTGGCGGGGGCCGCGGTGGCGGCCGGGTCGCTCGCCGTCGTCCGCACCCCGGTCTCGGCGGTGGAGCAGGTGGTGTCGGCCGCTACCGGGCGTACCGGCGTCAGCGGGGTGGCCGCGTCGGTGACGCCCTGGCCCTGGGTCGGCGTCGCCAGCGGCGTCCTGATCGCCCTCGGCGGCGCCTTGGCCGTCGTCCGGGCCCGTTCGTGGGGTGGACTTTCGGCACGCTACGAGAGCGCTCCAGAGCACCCCCCGAAGCCGCCGGCGGCCCCCGCCGAGGGCACGGACGTCGATCCGGGCCTGACCTGGGACGCGCTGTCTCGCGGTGAGGACCCGACGCGCTGAGCCCCCCCGGCACCGGCCTGGCACAATGCTGCCCGAACGGCGCAGGCCGGCGGCGCCGGGCGCCGAACCGAAGACAGCTGAACCGAGGGAGACGAGCATGGCCTCGCAGGAGCGATCCAGCCGGCATTCCAACCACGGCAACACGGTCGCTGCCTGGTCGGCGGTCGGAACCTTGATCTTCGCCTCGCTGGTGATGTGCATTGCCGTGGCGATCGCCAGCGTGACGGTGTTCCTCGTGGGTGTCGCGATCGCGATCGGCGGCCTGGTGCTGGGCAAGGTGCTGGCTTTGGCCGGCTACGGCATGCCGCGACCGGACAAGGACGAGGTCACCCGCGGGGTGCGCTGAGCCGGCCGCATCGGCCGGTGTCGGCTGGCCATCCGGCGCGCCCTAACCTGGGGGCGTGCCAACGACCCGGGGGACGCCCAGCGTGAGCGTGCTGGAGGAGATCCTCGCCGGCGTTCGCGAGGATCTGGCCGCGCGCCAGCTGGTGACTCCTCTGGACGAGCTGCGTGAGCGGGCGGCGCGGGTCAGCGACGCGCGCGACGCCTACGCCGCCCTGGCGGCACCAGGCGGCGTGAAGGTCATTGCCGAGGTGAAGCGGTCGAGCCCCAGCAAGGGCGCACTCGCTGAGATCGCCGACCCGGCCGGGCTGGCCGGAGAGTACGCCGCCGGAGGCGCCAGCGTCATCAGTGTCCTCACCGAGCGGCGCAGGTTCGGCGGCAGCCTGAGTGACCTGGACGCGGTGCGGGCGCGGGTCGACACCCCGTTGCTGCGCAAGGACTTCGTCGTGTCCAGCTACCAGCTCTGGGAGTCGCGGGCGCACGGGGCGGACGTCGTCCTGCTGATCGTGGCGGCCCTGGACCAACCCGCGCTGGTCTCACTGCACGAGCGGGCCCAGTCGCTGGGGATGACGGTGCTCGTCGAGGTCCACGACGAGCAGGAGATCGCCCGCGCCCTGGACGCCGGCGCCCGCGTGATCGGCGTGAACGCCCGCGACCTGCGCACCCTGCAGGTCGACCGCAGCACGTTCGCCCGGCTGTCCGAGCACATCCCGCAGGACGTCGTGAAGGTCGCCGAGTCCGGCGTCCGCGGCCCGCACGACGTCCTGGAGTACGCTCGCCACGGCGCCAACGCCGTGCTCGTGGGGGAGTGCCTGGTCACTGGTGGCAACCCGCGGGCGGCCGTCGCCGACCTCGTGGCCACCGGCGCGCACCCCGCGGCCCGGCACGGGCGGCGCTGAGCCGCTCGGGTCGCCTGCGACGATGGGGGGATGTCGATGCACCGTCTTGCCCGCGACCCGCTGACGTGTGACGACGCGACGGGGCGCTTCGGCGCGTACGGCGGCCGGTTCGTGCCCGAGGCCCTGGTCGCCGCCCTCGACGAGCTCGATGCGGCGTTCCGGGCCGCGCAGGGCGACCCGGCCTTCGCCGCCGAGCTCGAGGCGCTGCACCGCACGTACATCGGCCGGCCCAGCATCCTGACGCCGGTCCCGCGGTTCGCGGAGCACGCCGGAGGGGCACGGGTGCTGCTCAAGCGCGAGGACCTCAACCACACCGGGTCGCACAAGATCAACAACGTGCTGGGGCAGGCGTTGCTGGCCCGGCGGATGGGCAAGACCCGGCTGATCGCCGAGACCGGCGCAGGGCAGCACGGGGTCGCCACGGCCACCGCTGCGGCCCTGTTCGGGCTGGACTGCGTGGTGTACATGGGCGAGGTCGACACCCAGCGCCAGGCGCTGAACGTCGCCCGCATGCGCCTGCTCGGCGCCGAGGTGGTGCCGGTCGGTGCCGGGTCGCGCACGTTGAAGGACGCCATCAACGAGGCGATGCGCGACTGGGTCACGAACGTCGCGAGCACCCACTACCTGTTGGGCACGGTCGCCGGCCCGCACCCGTTCCCGGTCATGGTGCGCGAGTTCCACCGGGCGATCGGTGAGGAGGCCCGGCGCCAGGTTCTCGACCTGGTCGGCCGGTTGCCCGACGTGGTGCTTGCCTGCGTGGGCGGCGGGTCGAACGCCATCGGCATCTTCCACGCCTTCCTGCGGGACGCCGACGTGCGCCTGGTCGGCCTGGAGGCGGCCGGCGACGGGATCGAGACCGGGCGGCACGCGGCCACCATCAGCGCCGGCTCGCCGGGCGTCCTGCACGGCGCCCGCTCCTACCTGCTGCAGGACGAGGACGGCCAGACGATCGAGAGCCACTCGATCTCGGCCGGCCTGGACTACCCCGGGGTGGGCCCCGAGCACGCGTTCCTGCACGACAGCGGGCGCGCGCAGTACCGCGCGGTGACCGACGGCGAGGCGATGGACGCCTTTCGCCTGCTCTGTCGCACCGAGGGGATCATCCCCGCCATCGAGTCCGCGCACGCCCTGGCCGGCGCACTGCAGGTGGGTCGCGAGCTGGGCCCAGAAGCCGTGCTGCTGGTCAACCTGTCCGGTCGCGGTGACAAGGACGTCGACACCGCCGCCCGCTGGTTCGGCCTGCTCACCGGCGCCGAGCTGGCCGAGGCCGAGCAGGCCAAGGCCGACGCTGCGGTCACCGAGTCCGACGGGAGCGGCTGGTGAGCGGCGTCGCTGCCGCGATCAGCAGCGCGCGCGAGCAAGGCCGGGCCGTCGTCGTCGGCTACCTGCCCGCCGGGTACCCCGACCAGGCGACCTCCATGGCCGCGATGACCGCGATGGTCCAGGCGGGGGTGGACGTCGTCGAGGTGGGGGTGCCGTAC
>DAIETC010000169.1 GCA_027345905.1 Kineosporiaceae bacterium
GGCGACCGCCCTGGTCGACACCGGCTCGAAGATGGACGAGGTGATCTTCGAGGAGTTCAAGGGCACCGGCAACATGGAGCTGCGCCTGGACCGCCGGCTGTCCGAGAAGCGGATCTTCCCGGCGGTCGACGTCAACCCCTCCGGCACGCGGCGCGAAGAGATCCTGCTGGGCCGCGAAGAGCTGGCGGTCTCCTGGAAGCTGCGCCGGGTGCTGACCGCGCTGGACTCCCAGCAGGCGCTCGAGCTGCTGCTGGACAAGCTGAAGTCCACCAAGAGCAACGGCGAGTTCTTGATGCAGGTGCAAAAGACCACCCCCGTGCCCGGCAAGCGCGACGAGGACTGAGCGCGCGGCGTCCGCCCGTCGGACGTCGAGCGCTCAGGACGCCGGACGCCGCGCGCCGGGTCGACGCCGAGAGTGCACTTTCTGGGCACGTGCGGGCCGAAAGTGCCCAGAAGTTGCGATCTCGGCGCGGCAGCGAGGCCGGTTGGGACGCCGCTGGTTGGGGCGGCCCTTCGGCGTCTGGCACACTTGAGCGCTGGCTCCGGTTCACGTCCCGCGCGTCCGCGCACCGACGACCCGGCGCCTGATCACCCAAGGAGCAGCCGTGAAGAAGGACATCCACCCCGCGTACGTCCAGACCGAGGTCACGTGCACCTGCGGCGCGCACTTCACCACGCGCAGCACCGCGACGTCCGGCAAGATCACCGCGGACGTGTGCAGCCAGTGCCACCCGTTCTACACCGGCAAGCAGAAGCTCATGGACACTGGCGGGCGCGTGGCCAGGTTCCAGGCGCGCTACGGCAAGAAGGACGCTGCCGCCAAGGACGGCGCCACGGCCACCAAGTAGCAGCTGTGCTGCCGGCCCGCCCGTGACGGGGCGTGGCTGGCGCCGGCGTGTCTACCACCTAGGAGCCAGCGAGGAGCGCGCGCGTGCTTGAGGCCGCAGCGGCACTGGTCGTCGAGCACGCCGAGCTCGAGGACCAGCTCGCCGACCCAGCCGTGCACGCCGACCCGAGCGTGGCGCGCCGGCTCGGGCGACGCTACGCCGAGCTGACGCCGATCGTGCAGGCGCACGCCGCGTGGGCTGCCGCGGTCGCCGACGTACAGGCGGCAACCGAGCTGGCCGGCGAGGATGCGGCGTTCCGCGAGGAGCTGCCGGCCCTCGAACAGGTGCGCGACCAGGCGGGCGAGCGGCTGCGCCGGCTGCTCGTGCCCCGCGACCCGGACGACGACCGGGACGTGATCTTGCAGGTCAAGGCGGGCGAAGGCGGCGAGGAGTCCGCCCTGTTCGCCGCCGACCTGGTGCGCATGTACCTGCGCTACGCCGAGCGGCAGGGCTGGAGCACCCAGGTGCTGGACGCCACCGAGTCCGACCTCGGTGGGTACAAGGACATCTCGATCGCGGTCAAGTCCCGGGGGACGCCGGCGCCGGGCGCGGGCGTCTGGTCGCGGCTGAAGTACGAGGGCGGGGTGCACCGGGTGCAGCGGGTGCCGGTGACCGAGTCGCAGGGCCGGATCCACCCCTCGGCCGCAGGGGTGCTCGTGATGCCCGAGCCGGACGAGGAGGTCGAGCTCGAGATCGGGCCGAGCGACCT
>DAIETC010000180.1 GCA_027345905.1 Kineosporiaceae bacterium
CTCGGCACGCTTGGCGAAGCCCAGACCCGGGTCGAGGACCACCTGGGCGGGGTCGACGCCCTGCTCACCCAGGGCGGCCAGGCGCTGGCGCAGCGCCTGGCGCACCTCGGTGACCACGTCGGTGTACGACGCCCGCTCGTCCATGTCGGACGAGGGACCGCGCCAGTGCATGACGACGTACGGCACCTGCGCCTGGGCCACCAGGTTGCCCATGTCAGGGTCGGCGAGGCCACCGCTCACGTCGTTGACGAGCGCGGCTCCGGCGTCCAGGCAGGCGGCGGCAACCGAGGCCCGCATGGTGTCGATGCTCACGCTGGCGCCCGCGGCCGCCAGTTCGCGCACCACCGGGAGCACCCTGCGCAGCTCCTCGTCGGCCGGGGGTCGCGTGGCGCCCGGGCGGGTCGACTCGCCGCCGACGTCCAGCAGGTCCGCGCCTTGCTCGACCAGCGCCAGGCCGTGCCGTACGGCGTCCGCGGGCCGCAGCCAGAGACCGCCGTCGCTGAACGAGTCCGGAGTCACGTTGACCACTCCCATGACCAGGCAGCGACCAGCAGCGCTCAGCCGCGGGGGCAGCTGAGCGGGCAACTGCGGGGGCAACGAAGTGGTCAGGTCGCCGGGCACGGCCGCTGGCACCTCAGCGCCGACCGGTGACCAGGCTCATGGCCTCGGCGCGGGTCGCGGGATCGCGCAGCTGGCCGCGTACGGCCGAGGTCACCGTGCGCGCCCCGGGCCGGCGCACGCCGCGCATCGCCATGCACAGGTGCTCGCAGTCGACGACGACCAGGACCCCGCGCGGTTGCAGGTGCTCGACGAGGGCTTCGGCGATCTGGGTGGTCATCCGTTCCTGCAGCTGCGGGCGCCGGGCGAACACGTCGACCAGCCGGGCCAGCTTGGAAAGGCCCGTCACCCGCCCGTGCGCCCCGGGGATGTACCCGACGTGGGCGACACCATGGAAGGGCACCAGGTGGTGCTCGCAGGTGGAGTAGACCGCAAGGTCGCGCACGAGCACGAGCTCGTCGTGCTCCAGGGCGAACGAGGTGGTCAGCACCTCGGCGGGCGTCTGGGTCAGGCCGGCGAAGATCTCGGCGTAGGAGCGCGCCACCCGCTGCGGCGTGTCGCGCAGGCCCTCGCGATCGGGGTCCTCGCCGACGGCAAGCAGCAGTTCGCGCACGGCCGCCTCGGCGCGGGGCATGTCCACGTGGGGCCGCAAGCGTCCAGTCGCCAGCGTCGCTCAGTGGCCGCCGGGGTCGACGGCGCCGCCCTCGGGCACCTCGACCACCGCCACCGGCGGGCGCTCGGGCTGGGGCAGGGCGTGGCCGTTGCGGGCGGCCTTGACCTCTTGTGGGGTCATGACCGGCGGCTGCTGGCTGATCGGGCGGCGCTCGCTGGACAGCCAGACGGGCCGCTCGGGTGCCTTGCGGACGTCCGCGAAGATCTCGAGCAGCTCAGGGCCGCCGATGGTCTCCTTCTCGAACAGCCGCAGCACCAGGTCGTCCAGGACGTCGCGGTTCTCCACCAGCACGTGCCAGGCCTCGTCGTGGGCGGCCTCGATCAGCCGGCGGACCTCCTCGTCGACGACGCTCGCGACCTCTTCGGAGTAGTCGCGGCCATGGCCCATGTCACGGCCCATGAACACCTCGCCGCTCTCGGCACCGAGCTTGATCGCACCGACCCGCTCGCTCATCCCGAACTGGGTGACCATCCGGCGGGCCAGCCCGGTGGCCTTCTCGATGTCGTTGGAGGCGCCGGTGGTGGGGTCGTGGAAGACCAGCTCTTCGGCGACCCGCCCACCCAGGGCGTAGGCCAGCTGGTCGAGCAGCTCGTTGCGGGTGGTGGAGTACTTGTCGTCGACCGGAAGCACCATCGT
>DAIETC010000185.1 GCA_027345905.1 Kineosporiaceae bacterium
GTGCGCAGCGCGGCGAGCACCTCGCCACGGCTGGCCGGGTCCAGGTTGTTGGTGGGTTCGTCCAGCAGCAGCACGTTCGCGCTCGACACCACGAGCGTCGCCAGCGCCAGGCGGGTCTTCTCCCCACCGCTGAGCACGCTCACCGGCTTCTGGGCGTCGTCACCGCTGAACAAGAACGAGCCCAGCACCTTGCGCACCTCGGTGTCACCCAGGTCCGGGGCAGCCGAGCGCATGTTCTCCAGCACCGTGCGAGTGGTGTCCAAGGTCTCGTGCTCCTGCGCGTAGTAGCCCAGGAGCAGCCCGTGCCCGGGGTGCACCTGGCCGGTGTCGGGCGGGTCGATCCCGGCGAGCATGCGCAGCAGGGTCGTCTTGCCGGCGCCGTTCAGGCCCAGGACCACCACGCGGGCGCCGCGGTCGACCGCCAGGTCGACGTCGGTGAACACCTCGAGAGAGCCGTACGAGCGGGACAGGCCGACCGCCGTCAGCGGCGTGCGGCCACACGGCGCCGGGTCCGGGAAGCGCAGCTTGGCCACCTTCTCGCTCACCCGAACCGACTCCAGCCCGGACAGGAGCTTCTCGGCGCGTTTGGCCATGTTCTGGGCGGCGACCGCCTTGGTCGCCTTGGCGCGCATCTTGTCGGCCTGGCTGAACAAGGTCGCGGCCTTCTTCTCCGCGTTGGCCCGCTCCCGCTTGCGCCGCCGCTCGTCGGTCTCGCGCTGCTGGACGTAGGAACGCCAGCCGACGTTGTAGATGTCCAGCTCGGCCCGGTTCGCGTCCAGGTAGAACACCCGGTTGACCACCGTCTCGACGAGGTCCACGTCGTGGCTGATGATGATCAGCCCGCCCTTGAAGGACTTGAGGTAGTCGCGCAGCCAGGCCACGGAGTCGGCGTCCAGGTGGTTGGTCGGCTCGTCCAGCAGCAGCGTTCCCGCTCCGCTGAACAGGATCCGCGCCAGCTCGACGCGCCGGCGCTGACCCCCGGACAGGGTGCGCAGCGGTTGGCCGAGGACCCGCTCCGGCAGTCCCAGGCTGCTTGCGAAGCTCGCCGCCTCGCTCTCGGCGGCGTACCCGCCACGGGACTGGAATCGCGCGTCCAGGCGGGTGTAGCGCGCCATCGCCTCGGCCTGGGTGTCCGGGTCGGCGCTGGCCATTGCGCCCTCGGTCGCGCGCAGGTCGCGGATCACCGCGTCCAGGCCCCGCGCCGACAGGATCCGGTCTCGGGCGAGCACCTCCAGGTCGCCGGTGCGGGGGTCCTGCGGCAGGTAGCCCACGTCGTCCGAACGCGTGATGGAACCGGATGCCGGCAGTCCCTCGCCGGCGAGCACCTTGGTCAACGTGGTCTTGCCGGCGCCGTTGCGCCCGACCAGGCCCACCCGGTCGCCGTCCGAGACGCGAAAGCTCGCTCGGCCGATCAGGACGCGGGCGCCGGCGCGCAGCTCGACATCGGTCGCGGTGATCACGGTGTACCTCTCGGGGGAACGCCGACGGTGGCGGGCATACGTGGCGCCGCCAGGGCGTCCGGCCAGAACTCGCCCTAGTCTACCGGCACCGTCCCGACCCCAGGGCGCGACAGTTCCGCGGCGGGTCGCAGCGTCGCCGGCTGCGGGCCGCGACACCCTCATGGCGCCTGCCCGAGCCGGGCAGGGATCGGGCGACCGGTAGCCTCGCCCCCGGCGGTCGCCCGGCCGCCGCGGCCGTACGCCCAGGAGGTCAGTGTGCCGACAACTCGCCGCATGCCCGTGCGTGACCTGGCGTTGATCGCCTCGTTCGCTGCCCTCATGGCGGTGCTCGGGCTGCCCGGAGCCCTCACACTGTTCGGCAACGCGGTGCCGATCACCCTGCAGACCCTCGGCGTGATGCTGGCCGGCTCGATCCTGGGTTGGAAGCGGGCCTTCCTCGCCCTGCTGGTGTTCTTGGCGCTGGTGGCGGCCGGGCTCCCGCTGCTGGCCGGTGGCCGGGGCGGGCTGGGCGTCTTCGTCGGCCCGAGCGCCGGCTACCTGATCGGCTGGCCGCTCGGCGCCGCGGTGGTCGGGTGGCTGGTCGAGCGCCGGTTGCCGGCGTACCCCGTGTGGTGGGGGCTGCTGGCCAACCTGGTCGGCGGCATCGGCGTGGTGTACCTGCTCGGCATCCCGGTGCAGGCGGCGGTGCTGGGCACCACGTCGGTTGCCGCGACCGCGCTGGCCGCCGTGATCTACCTGCCCGGCGACATCACCAAGGCGATCGTCGCCACGGTCGTGGCTGCCGGGGTGCACAAGGGCTACCCGGCGGTCTCGGCCACCTCCGAGCGGTCGCGTACCCGCGTCGGCTAGGGCCGGGCCACCGACCATGGACGTCGAGCTGCCGCAGCCCGCCGGCCTGGTCACCGCCCTGCACGACCCGGTTCGCCGACGTCCGCTGGCGGTGCTGGACCCGTCGTGG
>DAIETC010000186.1 GCA_027345905.1 Kineosporiaceae bacterium
GCCTTGGCCGTGTCGATCGCCGACCCCCCGCCCACCGCGACGAAGCCGTCGAACGGACGGCGGGACCGGGCGTCGGCGATCGCGGCCTGCAGGGTCTGGTCGGTGGGCTCGACATGGGCCTGGTCGTAGACCTCTGCCTCGACCCCGAAGCTGCGGATCCGCTCCGCGACCCGCTCGGGCAGTCCGGTCGCGGCGACACCGGGGTCGGTGACGACCAGGACGCGGGTCACTCCCAGCTGGGCCAGGTCGTACCCGATCTCGTCGCTGGCGCCGGCGCCGAACTTCAGCTGCGGCGCCCCGTACGTGAAGATCGTCTCGGTGCCGACGTGGGTATCCTTCGACCTCGTGTGCATGCGCTCTCCCGTCCGGGGCGCCAGGCTACTCGGGTAGCCGACGTGCGTAGGGTTGGCCGGGTGAGCGCGCCCGTGGTCCCGGCCGCTGCGGCCACGCGCGACCTGGTCGCGGCTCTGCTTGCTGCGGGGATCGGGGGTGTCGACGACTCCGTGCTGGCCCGGTCGCTGTACGCGTCGGACGCCTCGCTGTACCGGGTCGAGCCACGTGTGGTCGTGACGCCCCGGCACGTCGACGAGATCGACGCGACGCTCGCCGTGTGCCGTTCGCTCGGCGTGCCGTTGACGATGCGCGGTGCCGGGACGTCGATCGCGGGCAACGCGGTCGGGCCCGGTGTCGTGCTCGACACCAGCCGACATCTGAACCGCATCATCGAGATCGACCCGCAGGCGCAGACCGCGCTGGTCGAGCCGGGCGTCGTGCAGTCCTCGCTGCAGGCCGCGGCGGCCCGCCACGGGCTGCGGTTCGGGCCGGACCCCTCGACCCACAACCGCGCCACCCTCGGCGGCATGATCGGCAACAACGCCTGCGGCTCAAGGGCTTTGGGCTATGGGCGCACCAGCGACAACGTGCTGGGCCTGGACGTCGTGACCGGCGCTGGCGAGCGGCTGCTGCTCGGGTCCATGGCCGGGTCGGGAACGTCGTCCGGGCTGGTCGAGGGGCTGCATGCACTGGCCGACGCCAACCTGGCGGTGCTGCGCACCGAGTTCGGCCGGTTCGGTCGCCAGGTGTCCGGCTACTCGCTGGAGCACCTGCTGCCCGAGCGCGGGTTCGACGTCGCCCGCGCCCTGGTCGGAAGCGAGGGCACGCTTGCGCTGACCCGGTCCGCCCGAGTCCGGCTGGTGCGCGACGCCCCGGTGCGGGTGCTGGTGGCGCTGGGCTACGCCTCGATGGTGCAGGCGGCCGATGCCGTGCCCGCGGTGCTGCGGCACTCGCCAGTGGCCTGCGAGGGGCTGGACGCTCGCATCGTCGAGGTGGTGCGAACCCGACGCGGGGCCTCGGCGGTGCCGGCCCTGCCACGCGGGTCGGGGTGGCTGCTGGTCGAGCTGGTCGGCGACGACCCCGGCTCGGTCGCCGAGGCCGGACGTCGGCTCGTGGCCGACGCCGCAGCGTTGGACGCCGCGGTGGTCACCGACGCGACGCACGCCGCAGCCCTGTGGCGGATCCGCGAGGACGGCGCGGGCCTGGCCGGGCGCACCCCGTCCGGCGACCCGGCGCACTCGGGCTGGGAAGACGCGGCCGTCCCACCGCAGCGGCTCGGGGCGTACCTGCGCGAGTTCGAGGCCCTGCTCACCGACCACCGGCTGACCGGTCTGCCATACGGGCACTTCGGCGACGGATGCCTGCACATCAGGATCGACTTCCCGCTTGGCGCGCCCGGCGGGACCGCAGTGTTCCGCGGGTTCCTGCTCGAGGCGGCCGCACTGGCCGCGCGGCACGGCGGCTCGATGTCGGGCGAGCACGGCGACGGCCGGGCGCGCGGCGAGCTGCTGCCCTTCATGTACACCCCGGCCGCGATCGAGCTGTTCGCCCAGGTCAAGGCGGTCTTCGACGCCGACGACCTGCTCAACCCGGGCGTCATCGTGCGACCGGCGCCGATGGACGCCGACATCCGGGTGGCCGTGGCACCGCCCTATCGCCAGCAGCTCGCGCTTGCCTACCGCCACGACCGGGGCGACCTGTCGATGGCCGTGCACCGCTGCACCGGTGTCGGCAAGTGCCGCGCCGACGCGGGCGGCGGTGGGGTGATGTGCCCGTCGTTCCTGGCCACCCGCGAGGAGAAGGACTCGACCCGCGGTCGGGCGCGGGTGCTGCAGGACGTCGTGGCCGGTCGCTTGGGGTGGGAATCCCCGGCCGTCGCCGACGCGCTGGACCTGTGCCTGTCCTGCAAGGGCTGCTCGTCGGACTGCCCGACCGGGGTCGACCTGGCCGCCTACAAGGCCGAGGCGCTGCACCAGCGCTACCGGCGCCGGTTGCGGCCGCGCTCGCACTACTCGCTCGGCATGCTGCCCCGGTGGATGCGGGTCGCGACTGCCACAACGGGTCTAGCCCGTGCGACGAACCTGCTCATGCGACTGCTGCACCCGTTGGTCACCGCGGTCACCGGGGTCGACCGACGCCGAGCGCTGCCCTCCTTCGCGCCGGTCACGTTCCGCCGGTGGTTCGCGGCTCGGCCGCTCGCGGGTCCGGCGCCCAACGGGGACGTCGTCCTGTTTGTCGACACCTTCACGGACGGCTTCTCGCCCGAGGTGGGGCAGGCGGCTGTCCTGGTGCTCGAGGCTGCCGGCTATCGGGTGCGGGTCACCGACGAACCCACCTGCTGCGGGCTGACCTGGATCTCCACCGGCCAGCTGGATGGGGCTCGGCGTCAGGTGGCGACGAGCGTGGCCGCGCTGGCCCAGCACGTGCGGGGCGGCGCACTGGTCGTCGGGCTTGAGCCCTCGTGCACGGCGGTGCTGCGCTCGGACGCCCTCGAGCTGCTCAGCGGTGACGACCTGGCCGCAGCCACGTCGGTCGCCGCGGCCACCCGCACCCTTGCCGAACTGCTTACCGCCACGCCGGGGTGGGTGGCGCCCGACCTGTCGGCAGTGCGCGGGGTGGCGCAGCCGCACTGCCATCACCACGCTGTCATGGGCTGGTCGGCAGACGCCGAGCTGCTGCGGGCGGCCGGCGCCGACGTCCGTCGCCTCGGTGGCTGTTGTGGGCTGGCCGGTAACTGGGGCGTGGAGAAGGGTCACCACGACGTATCGGTCGCCGTGGCCGAGCAGCAGCTGCTGCCTGCGGTGCGGGCTGTGGCCCCCGGTGACGTCGTGCTGGCCGACGGGTTCAGCTGCCGCACCCAGCTGGACTGGCTGAGCGAGCGGTCCGGTGAGCACCTGGCCCAGCTGCTCGCCCGTCACCTGCCCGGTTGAGTCACGCGGCCCTGGCCACGCGGCGCCGAGGTCACGGCGTGAAGAGGGGGCAGCGCGGGCCCTGAGCGCGAGCCAGTCGGGCGTCGAGGGTGACCAGGCCGGTGTCGAGGCGTTCGGCGAGCGCGACGTACGACGCGTCGTAGGTCGTCAGCGACTCGCGCAGTTCCCATGCCCGGTCGGCCAGCGGCAGGTAGGGCCAGAGCTGCACGGGCATTGACTGCAGGGCCCGATGAGCCAGTCGCGCCTGCTCCGATTCGAGGTGACCGGACAGTTGGTGGCGGCGAAGGACGTTCGCCGTCTCGAACATCACCAGCTCGGGTGCCGCCAGATCGTGGTCACCAATGGTCGCCGCGACCCAGTCACCCGTCGTCCCAGCATCGGCCAAGAGCGCCACCAGTGCGGACGAGTCGACAACCAGGGCAGAACTCACCGACGGTCGGCGTCGCGGGCTGCCACGATGTCGACCGGATCCAGGACTCCACCCGACCTTCGAGCATTCATGCGAGCGGCCGCCACGGCGTCGCAGACGAGAGGCTTAGCGGCTAGCTCGGCGAGCTGCAGGGCGAGGTACTCCTGCAGCGAGCGACCCGAACGGGCCGCTCGTGCGGCGAGCTCGTCCCGCACCTCGTCGGGGACGTTGCGGATCGTGATGGCAACCGACATGCCTGCATTCTAGCTGCACGGTCTCGGTCGCCTGCGGACTCACGGCGTTGTGCAGCCAACTCCCAGGTGGCGCCGACCGCAGTCCCAGATTGGCAGCGCACCATCTGGTGAGGGCGTTCGCCGCAACCTGAACGCCAGAGGGCTGTTTCGTGCAAACGGGAGCACGCATGACTGGACGACCTCGGGCGCTGCCAGGCAGCCGCCGCATGGCTGCTGCTGCGCTCGTGTTCGTGATCGTGGTTGGCGCTGGGATCGCAGGCTGGGCCGTGAGCCGTCCAGCGGCGGCGACGCCGAGTGGCACCACCGTTCCCGCGACGACAGGGACGGTGTCTCAGACGGTGACGGCGAGCGGGACCATCGAGCCCGCCCAAGAGGCGGACCTGTCCTTCACCACCGGCGGTCTTGTCACGTCGGTGTCCGCGCGGGTGGGAGCGAGCGTGCGCAAGGGCGCCGTGCTGGCCACCGTCGATGGCTCGGCGCTGCTGGCCCAGGTCAACGCCGCCGCGGCGGGCGTCACGGCGGCCTCGGCCTTGGTGGCCTCCGAGGGGTCGACGGCGACCGGCGCGGCGAGCGCGCAGGCGCAGCTGGCCGCAGCCAAGGCCAAGCTGGTGCAGGCCCAAGCAGCCCTCGCCGCGACCGCATTGAGCTCACCGATCGCCGGCACGGTCGCTGCGGTCACCATCGCCCCTGGCGACGTCGTTGGGGGCTCCAACGGCTCGACCAACGGCACGTCGGTGTCCGGGGTTACCTCGGGAGCAAACGGCCACGTTGCGAGCTCATCCTCAGGTGCCGCTTCGGCGCAGATTGTGGTGGTCTCGCCGACCGCCTTTCTCGTGACCGCTGACGTCAGCGGCGTCGACCTACCCCAAGTCGCTGTAGGTATGCAGGCCCAGGTGACGCCCACCGGTTCGACCCACCCGCTCACCGGTGTGGTGCGCTCGGTCGGCATCCTGGCCGACTCCGCCAGCGGCGCCAGCGCCACCTTCCCGGTAGTGATCGGCCTGAGTGGTTCCCCCACCGGCTTGTACGCCGGCGGCAGCGCTGACGTGTCCATCATGGTCAAGCAGACGTCCGGCGTCCTCACCGTGCCGACCCAGGCGCTGCACACGGCGGGCTCGTCCACGGTGGTCCTGCAGCTGGTGAACGGCAAGCAGGTGACGACGCAGGTGACGGTGGGCGCGACGTACGGGCGCCGTACCCAGATCCTGTCCGGGCTGCGGGCCGGGGACCTGGTCGTGGTGCCCTCCAGCAGGTCGGCCGGCGCCGGGCACGCTGGGCGGGCCAGGTCGGGCAAGGGCGGGGCCAACCGGCGCAACGGCGGGAGCGGCAAGGCGACCGGCGCCAAAGCGACGGGAGGTCAAGGGTGAACCCCCCCGCGCTCGACGCCGCGCCCTCGCTTCGGTTGCGGGACGTGCGCAAGACCTATGGGCTGGGACAGGTGCAGGTGCACGCCCTGCGCGGTGTGAGCCTGGACGTCGCGACCGGGGAGTACCTCGCCGTGATGGGCCCTTCAGGGTCCGGCAAGTCCACCCTGATGCACATTCTCGGCGCGCTCGACGTGCCGAGCTCAGGCAGCTACACCCTCGCCGGCGCTGACGTCGGGTCCATGACCGAGGTCGAGCTGGCGCAGGTTCGCAACCGGCACATCGGGTTCGTCTTCCAGCAGTTCAACCTGCTGTCCTCGCTCAGTGCCCTGCGCAACGTCGAGCTTCCGCTGGTCTATGCCGGTGTCGGGCGCGAGGAGCGCACCGAACGGGCCCGGCTCGCACTTGGCCGCGTCGGACTGGCGGACCGCGTGACGCACAAGCCAGCCGAGCTGTCCGGGGGCCAACAGCAGCGGGTCGCTGTGGCCCGGGCCCTGGTCACCGAACCCGCGCTGATCCTTGCCGACGAGCCCACCGGCAACTTGGACACGGCGTCCACCAGGGAGGTCCTGACCCTGTTCGACCAGTTGCACGAGGCCGGACGGACCATCGTGCTGATCACCCACGAGGCGGACGTCGCCGCCGCCGCTCAGCGGGTCGTCTGGTTGCGCGACGGCCAGCTTGCACACGCTGATCCGGCCCTGGCCCGGCCGGCATGACCGGCGCCGAGACGTTGCGCACCGCGCTGGGAGCGATCGGCTCGCACCGGTTGCGCTCGGGCCTGACCATGCTCGGCATCCTGATCGGCATCGCCGCTGTGATCCTCACCGTGGGATTGGGGCAGGGCGCTTCGGCGCAGGTCACGGCCACGATCAACAAGCTGGGCAGCAACCTGCTCATCGTCACACCGGGCAGCATCACGAGCAGCTCGGGCATCCGGGCCGGCCGGGGGACGGCGACGACCCTGACCGCCCTGGATGCGCAGGACCTGGCCTCGAGCGTGGTCGCCCCGGACGTTGCCGCCGTGGCGCCGGTGTCGAGCATGAACCAGCTGCTCACGGCCGGCAGCGCCAACTGGACGACGACGGTCGTCGGCACGACGCCGTCCTGGGCGCAGGTGCGTAACCGCACGCTCAGCGACGGCCGGTTCCTGACGGCGCAGGATCTCGCTGGCAGCCGGCCGGTCGTGGTCTTGGGTTCGACCACCGCGGCCGAGCTGTTCGGTGCGCGCCCCGCCGTCGGGCATGAGGTCACGATCAACGGCTCGCGGTTCACCGTGGTCGGCGTCCTCACCTCGATGGGCGCCTCGTCGACCAAGAACCAGGACGACCAGGCCATCGTGCCGGCTACCACGTACGCCTCTCGGGTCGCGCCGAGCAGCACCCGGGCCGCGATCTCCAGCATCTACGTGCAGGCAGCGTCCGCGCAGGTGCTGTCCGCGGCGTACCAGGAGACACAGCAGGCGCTGCTCACCGCACACCATGTGACGGCCGCCACGGCCGACTTCTCGATCGCCAGCGAGCAGTCGCTGATCACCACGGCGACCTCAACCAGCCGGACGCTGACCCTGTTGCTGGGCGGCGTCGCCGGGATCAGCCTGCTCGTCGGGGGGATTGGGGTCATGAACATCATGCTCGTCTCGGTGACCGAGAGGGTGCGCGAGATCGGACTGCGCAAGGCGTTGGGGGCGACGCCCTCGGCGATCCGCCGCCAGTTCCTGGTCGAGGCGAGCGCACTGGGTTTCGCAGGTGGGCTAGTCGGCGTCGGCGTCGGGATCGGCGGCGCCCTGGCCCTGCCGCACGTGCTCAACCAACCCGTCTCGATCAGTGCGACGGCAACGGTAGGCGCTCTGGTCGTAGCCCTGGGCATCGGCGTCGCTGCCGGGGTCTACCCGGCCGCCCGCGCCGCCCAGCTCTCACCGATCGACGCGTTGCGGAGCGAGTGAAGGATGGGTACGTGATCGTGGTCGCCAAGAACGAGCGGGGACGGCGCATGCTGGTCGCCCGGGTGCTGGCCGCGGTGCTGGCGGTGGCGCTGGTCGCCGGCGGCTCAGTGGCCTACGCGACCTCGCGGTCCCCCGCAGCCGCGTATCGCACCGCCACCGCCCAGCGCGCCAACGTCGAGCAGGCCCTGCACCTGACGGGGGTGCTCCGGAGCGTCAGTCAGGTCAATGCCACGTTTGCCGTCACCGGCACCGTCGCGACGGTGCCGGTGCACCTGGGCCAGCAGGTACGGGCCGGACAGGTGCTCGCCACCCTGCAGCCGTCGAGCCTGCAGCTGGCCCTGACACAGGCCGAGACCGGCCTCGCCACCGCCGCCGCGACCCTGGCCAGTGACCAGACCAGTGCGGCCGCCAAGGTCAGCCCGCCTCCGGCGGCCAGTGCGTCGGGTCGCAACGGTTCGGCTGCCCTCGCGGCCGCTTCCCGCCTGCGTCAAGCCCTGGCCGCGTCGCAGCGTTCGATCGCGACCGGCCTCGCGTCGGCTGCGGCTGCCCTGCACCAGCTGCAGGCCGCCTGCAGCGCCCCCAGCACCAAGCCGGCCACCACCACGACGGCGGGCCCCAGCTCCACCCCCACCACGACTGCGGCCCCGGCGCCCGCTAAGCCGGCCCCGGCGCCCGCGAAGCCGGCCCCGGCGCCCGGCGCGCCGTCGT